>JBGOTP010000029.1:0-23062 GCA_041476545.1 Vicinamibacteria bacterium
CACGAGCACTGCCACCGTCACAAGAAGACCGACGACGTAGTCGAAGAGCACGGTTCACCTCATCTGAAGTCGATCGCAGACGACGACGTAGCCGAGGCCGACGACGAAGAACGCGATCGTCACGAGGACGAACACCATATCGAGCACGTGTCTACCTCCATCCTCAAGGTAGAACTCGAGAATTAAGAATGGCCACAAAGGTGGCTAAAGACTCGCTAAAACACTTGAGAGCTAGAGAGGACGCTGCTCGGCGGGAACGATCAGAGAGAAGCGGGCTCCGCGGGGCTGGTTCTCGGCCCAGACCCGGCCTCCTTCAGCGGCGAGGAGGCCGCGTGTGATGGCGAGTCCCATGCCGGAGCCGGAGGAGTGTTTCCGTGCGTCGGCGCCGCGGTAGTAGCGATCGAAGAGGTGGGGGAGATCGGCGGCCGCGATACCGGGGCCGTGATCCTGCACGGAGATCAGAAGGCCGTCTGGTGGCAGCTGACATTCGACGGTAATCGTCGATCCGGGTGGTGAGTACTGCGCGGCGTTTTCGAGCAGGTGAGCCAAAGCCGCCGACGTCAGGCGTGGATCGACCCGAACGGCCCGCTCGTCTGGTCCCGGCTGGACATCGACATCATGCGTGCGCAGCGCGTACTCGGCTTGCGCCTGTGCCGCCTCGACGATTTCCAGCGGATGCACCCATTCGAGCGCGGGAGCGATCGCGCCGGCGTCAATCGTGGTCATCTCCAGGATGTTCTGAAAGAGTCTCGACAGCCGCTCGACTTCGCTGAGGACGATATCCGCCTGCTCCGCAGCCTGGGTGGGGGTCATCCATGGACCGCGAAGGTTGTTGGCAGCGACACGGATCGCGGTGAGAGGCGTGCGGAGATCGTGCGCGAGGGAGGCGAGGAGCGTCGATTTGAGCTCGGCACTGCGCTGCGAGAGTTCCGCCTGTTTGCGCTCCTCGAGAAAGTGCGCGCGCTCGATAGCAATCGCGGCCACGCTGGCGAGCGTGTCGAGCGTGCCAGGATCGAGCGTCCGTCCGGCCGTTGCGAGCAGTCCGATCGTCCGTGTGCCAACTCGCAGCGGCGTGAGCCTGATCCGATCGACGATCTGGTTCGTGGTCACCTCACGCGCGGCATCAGTACCGGTCCGGCCGTCCAAATCGAGCGCCTGCTCAGCGTCGTCCAGGGCGCGTTGGAGGACGGCGGTGTCCAGCACGCCGTGCGAGTCCATCGGCCCCGCCTCGAATCGCTGGAACTCGCCGTTGGACGGGAGACAAATCGCCACGTAGTCAAGATCGAACCGCCGGGCGATATGTCGCGCGAGCTCCGGTCTCGCTTCAGCGCTTTCCTGCGTGAGGAGAATGTCGCGACTCAGATCGAACAGGCGGGCCAGTTCGTCGCGGCGGGCGAGGGCCTCGCGCTGGCGATCGCGAGCCACGGAGGACAGGCGGCTGGCCACGAGACTGACGACGAGAAACGCAAACAGCGCGATCCAGTTGTGGGGCTCGGCGATCGTGAATGTGCTGACCGGCGGGAGAAAGAAGTAGTTGACGCAGAGCATCGCAGCAATCGACGTGGTGACCGCCACCCACAGCCTGGACGAAGCGGCCGTGAAGAGCACGACCAGGAGATACGAGAGCGCGACCGTCGTCGGGTTGGTGATGTGAAGCCACTCGACGGAAATCGTTGTGATCGCGGCGACGCTGGCCAGCGCCCAGAACAGGTGCGTCAGGTCGGGCCGGCGTCGGGAGATGGTGATCATGCGTCCGCCTTCGCGCTGCGCGCTTCGGCGGGACAGACTCCGCCAGCCGCAAGGCTCGCCCAGACGAAGCGCTCGCGCATCCCTGCCACAAGGCTCGCCCAGACGAAGCGCTGGCGCGTCGCTGCGCGAAGTCTGGTGACCCGGGCGGGGATCGAACCCGCGACCCTCTGATTAAAAGTCAGATGCTCTACCACTGAGCTACCAGGTCATTCGAGGGAGTCCGTTCATTCTACTCCGCCGTTCTGCTCCGCAGGCGCGACCCGTATCCTTTCACGTTATACTTGGCGCCCAAGATGACGAACGATGCTGCCCGCCACGTACTGGTCGTGGAAGACGACGTGTCGGTGCGTCGGCCGCTCGTCAAATTTCTCGAAATGCACGGCTTCTCGGTGGTCACGGCGGAGACATCCGACGAGGGACTCGAGGCGTTGAAGCAGCGGCGCTTCGTGGCGGGTGTCGTGGACCTGCGGCTCCGGCGCGGGAGCGGTCGCGACGTCGTCGTCGCGGCGCCGGCCGATGTCCCTATCATCATCTTCTCGGGGGTGCCCTCGGAATCCGCGGAACTCGAGCGCGTGCGACCCAAGACCCGTCTCATCGAGAAACCCTATTCCCTGGTCCTGCTCGTCGAAATGCTCGAAGAGATGCTCAGCGAAGCGGGCTCACAGAATCTTCATTCCTAGCGCCGAGAGCGCCAGTTCGATACCGACCTGCGCCGTCGTGTTTCGCACGTCGAGCGTCGGGTTCACTTCGACAAGATCGAGAGACGAGAGCAGGCCCGAGTCCGCCACGATCTCCATCACCATGTGCGCTTCGCGGTAATCGAGTCCGCCTTTGACCGGCGTCCCGACGCCAGGAGCGATCGACGGGTCGCACGCGTCCATGTCGAACGAGACGTGAATGCCCGCGGTCGTGCCGCCGGCCAGCTTGACGGCTTCTTCCGCCACGTTGGCGATCCCCTGGCGATCGATGTCCTTCATCGTGAAGACGTGAATGCCGGACGTCCGAACCGAGACCTTCTCGCGCTCGTCGAGATTGCGGACGCCGATGAGCACGGTATGCGCCGGCAATACCTTCGGACTGAAGCCCCCGATCCGGGCGAGCTCCATCGGTTCCTGACCGAGTAGTGCCGCGAGCGGCATGCCATGCACGTTGCCGCTCAGCGATGTCGCTGGCGTGTTCATGTCGCCATGCGCGTCGATCCAGATCAGGCCAATCGGCAGTCCGCGCGTCTCTTTCGCCCACGCCGCCGCTGCGGCCACCGACCCGGCGGCAAGACTGTGGTCGCCGCCGAGGACGATCGGCAGCGCGCCTTCGTTGAGCGAGCGGAGCTCGACATCGAAGAGCTTCTGACAGACCGCCGCGATATCGTCCACGTACTTTTTCCGCTCGTCGTGCGGCTGCCGGATTTCGGGGATGGGTGCGGACAGATCGCCTTTGTCGACGACGTGGTAACCGAGCGCGGCGATGTGCTCGCACAAGCCGGCGATGCGAAACGCCGACGGCCCCATGTCGACGCCTCGGCGTCCGGCACCGAGGTCGAGCGGCACGCCGATGAGGTGCACTGGTTTCATAGAGTTAAAACTCAGAAGTGAGAACTTAGAAGTGAGAACTTAGAAGGACAATGTCCTTTTGCCTTCCACGTTTCAAGTTCTAAGTCGCGGCCGTCAAAAGCGTAGCGATCCTCGCGGCCGTCGCGCGTCCGTCCGCCACGCAATCGGGAATCCCGACGCCGCGAAACCCGCTGCCTGTGACGAACAGGCCGGGGTGGCGCTCGAGCGCCCGGTCGATTGCCTGCATGCGCGCCAGGTGCCCGACTTCGTGCTGCGCGCTCGCGCGGTCCCAACGATACACGCGGGTCAGGAGCGGCGCTCCTGCGATGCCGAGAAGAGGACGAATGGCGGCGACCGCGTGCGCGATCAACTCCGCGTCTGATCGTTCGAGCGCTTTCGGATCTCTCGCGCCTCCGGCAAACACCCGCATGAGCACGCGGTCCTCTGGCGCGCGGTGCGCCCACTTGGACGACAGCCATGAGGCGGCGAGAATCCCGGTGTTCTCCGCGCGCGGGACCACGAATCCGGATCCGTTCAATGGATGTCGGACCGCGGCGCGCGGAAACGCCATCGCGATCGTCGCCGTCGATGCGTACGGCACCTCGTTGCACAAGCGCGACAGCTCCTCATCGGCATTGCGCACGATGCGCGCGGTGACATAGGCCGGCGTCGCCAGAACGACCGCGGACGCGTCGAGGCGCTCACCGGCGGAGGTTTCGATATGCAGGCTTACGGGGTTCACGGGGTTCACAGGGTTCACGAGGTTCGTGCCCCGCGTGATCGCGACTCGCGCGACGGGCGTGTTGAGCCGAATCGCGGTGGTGGGAAGGGCCGCGACGAGGGCGCGCACCATCTCGCTCAAACCTCCCGGCAGCGATCGGAACGCGCCGTCTGGCGACGCCTGCCCGCGCGGCTGACTCCGGAAGGCCCGCAGCAGACTGCCATGGGTGTGTTCCGCCGCCGTGAAGCGCGGAAACAGTGACTGCACCGACAGCCGATCGACGTCTCCCGCATGAATGCCAGCGAGGAGCGGTTCCGCGAGATAGGTGGTGGCCTCCGCGCCGAAGTGGCGTGTCATGAAGGCGCCGATCGATTCGTCGCACGCATCCTGCCGCGGACGTACGAAGACCTCCGCGCCCATTCGGAGTTTGGCGGGCCACGAAAACAGTCGCGTCCGCACGAACGGCCCAATGCGGGTCGGAATCCCGAGGACCGACGAGGCGGGGAGGGGATGGAGGATGCCCCCGCGTTGAATGAACGCCAGGCGCGGCGGTTTGGTCGGGATGAGGCGATCGCCCAGTCCGAGTTCCCTGCAGAGCGCGATCCCGTCGGGCTTCTGGACGAGCAGGGCGTCCGGGCCTCCGTCGATCGTGTACCCATCAATCTGTTCGCTCAGGATCACTCCACCGGCCCGCCCGCTTGCCTCGAGCACCACGAACCGAATACCACGGCGCTGCAGCTCAAAGGCGGTCGCAAGTCCCGCGATGCCGGCTCCGACGATGATGATCGGGTCCATCAGAGATACTGCTGCACAAGATCGTAAAGCATTGCGATGAAGGTCGGCGACGTATTGAGGGACTCGGTTCGCCGAAGCGCGCCGCCGCCGGCCTCAGCCGTCTTGCGTGCCTGCACGTCGATGTCGAACAGGATTTCCGTATGGTCGCAGAGGAAGCCGATCGAGGCGATGAGGAATCGGCGCGCGCCCTCTGCCAGACGCTCGGTCAGAAGCTCGCTGAGATCGGGACCGATCCAGGGTTCCGGCGTACGCCCGGCGCTTTGAAATGCCCGCCAATATCGGCCGACGCCCGCGCGCACGGCGACCCCGGCCGCCGTCGCGGCGACCTCGGTGGCGTACGGATCGCCGGCGTCAATCACGCGCACAGGGAGCGCGTGCGCCGTGAAGATCACGTCCTCGTCCGCTCGCGGCCTGGCAGCCCGCAACCGCTCGGCGAACGCATCGAGCAGCAAGGGGTGGTCGTGAAAGGTACGCACACGTTCGAGCTGCATGCCGGCCGGCAGCGCCTGCGCCGCGGCATCGAAGTACTTCGTCACGCTCAACGATGAGAACTGCGGTGCGAGCGGAATGCCAATCACGCGTTCCGCGCCGGCCGCCTGCAGGTCCACCAGTGCATCGCGGATGAACGGCGTCCAGTTCCTCATGCCCACCGCAACGGGCAGGTCGGGTCCGAGCCGCTCCCGCAAGGCGGCGGCCTGGGCCATGGTGAGATCGGTCAGCGGAGAGCGCCCCCCGATGGCTTCGTAGTTGTGCCGCATCTCCTCGACGAGCTCATCAGAGGGAGGACGCCCTCCGCGAACGAGGCGCAGGTATTCCGGCATCTCGTCCATCGAAGACGGCGTACCGTGAGCCATCAGGAGAACGCCGGTGCGCATCGGCGGGTCGCTAGGTCACTGCCGGGTTCTCTGGTGCACGTGCCGCGCGAGCGCCTGCACATGCTCGACCGGCGTCGACGGGAGAATGCCGTGGCCGAGATTGAAGATGTGCCCCGGCCGTCCCCCCGCGCGCGCGAGCACATCGTCTGCCGCGGCGAGCATGCGATCGAGGGGACCGAGCAGGAGCGTTGGATCCAGATTGCCCTGGACCGCCCGGTCGGCCCCCACGCGATCCCACGCCTCATCCAGAGGCGTGCGCCAGTCGATTCCAATCACGTCGCCTCCGGCTTCAC
This sequence comes from Vicinamibacteria bacterium, assembly GCA_041476545.1. GTDB lineage: Bacteria > Acidobacteriota > Vicinamibacteria > Vicinamibacterales > CAVVIG01 > JBGOTP01. Next base: position 5,984 of record JBGOTP010000029.1, read on the forward strand.
GAAGCTCAGGCAGGATGGCACCCGTGCCGACACCAAAATGAATCGTGGGCACGCCGCACGGGACGAGCGCGTCGAAGATGCGTCGCGTGTGGGGCAGCACGAACTCCCGGTAATCGCGTGCGTTCAGCGCGCCGACCCAGGAGTCGAATACCTGAACGGCATCGACACCGGCCTCGATCTGCGCCTTCAGGTACTCCGCCGTGATGTCGGCCAGCCGTTCGCAGAGGCGGTGCCAGGCGGCCGGCGTCCCGTACATCAACGCCTTGGTTCGCGCGAAGTTGTTGGAGTGTCCGCCCTCGATCGCGTAGGACGCGAGGGTGAAGGGGGCGCCACCAAATCCAATGAGGGGGAGACGTCCATCGAGCTCGACCTGGATCTGTCGAATCGCGTCGAGGACGTGCGCCAGCTTCTCGCGCGGGTCGAAATGGCGCAGGCCATCGATGTCGGCCTCGCTCTGGATGGGGTTTTCGATAGCCGGACCTTCGCCTCGAATGAAGTCGAAGCGGATCCCCATGGGCTCCAGCGGGAGCAGCAAATCGGAAAACAGGATGGCGGCATCGATCTCGAGACGCCTCACCGGCTGCAACGTGACCTCGGTTGCGAGATCCGGCGTACGGCACAGCTCGAGCAGGGAGTACCGCTCCCGAAGGGCACGATACTCGCTCATGTACCGACCCGCCTGGCGCATGAACCAGACAGGTGTGCGATCAACCGGTTGTCTGCGACAGGCGCGGAGAAATCGGGAGTCCGGAACGATCAGTGGGTCACCCTGGAGACGAGCAGCGTGCGTGCCAGCCCGACCAGATCCTCGAGCCAGAGTGGCTTGTACCTGAGCGCGGCACCAAGTTGCTGCAGTTCAATGGAGGTGCGGTCATCAAGAAAGTAGTCGCCGGTGACGATGGCCACGGGAGTCTCGCGCTGTTGGTCGTTCGCCCGCAGGCGCCGTAGGAAGACGAGACCGTCGACGAGCGGCATGCGCAAATCAAGAATAATGGCGTCGGGCTGAGCGGCCTCGGCTTGCCGGAGGCCACTCTCGCCGTTTATGGCAGTGAATACTTCGTATCCTTCGAGTCTGAGGATCCGCGCGAACGTATCTGTGACACTCTCATCGTCATCGACAATTAGAATCGAACCGGAGCTCGGTTCCGCGTCGGGCCCAATGGGCGCCGTGGACGCTGGCACGCGGTTATTGTAACAGACCAGAGAGTTTAGGAGACTGGATGCCTGTGTTACACTTCGGGGTTTCCTAATTGCGCGGAGGCTCTTAGTGAGTCCGATTCTGGTGCGGCCGGTCCGCGAACAGCTCGAGCACGACCGCATTATTCGCGTGTTGCAGGCCAAGTTCCGACGTCGTTACGAAGTGGGTATCAACCCTGGCAGCGAGCAGCAGGCCCCTGTCAACGGTGTCGCCAGCGTCAATGGCGGCAATATCGTTCAGAGCGGCGGTGTGTCCTCCCTCTATCCAGACCTGGTACTGCTTTCACTGGAGCGAAGCCGCCGCCTGCAGGGCGTTGTCGAGGTGGAAACGGGGGAGTCGGTCAACCACCTGGAGGCGCTCGCGCAGTGGGCAAACTTCGCGCGGCTGAAGGCCGATTTTCACTTGTACGTGCCGTCGGGCATGGTCGAGGTCGCTCGTCGGTTGTGCGAGGACAACCAGATCCAGGTGGACGAGATTTGGAGCTATCACACGGTCGGCGACGAAGTGCGATTTACGCTTGTCCATCGGGCCCGTGAGTCGACACGGGCCGCCCCAACGCCGAGCCGTCCGAAGTTGCGACCTGCCAAGGTGCGGGCGCCGGGCGTGAAGGCGGCCCGTTCGGCAAAGCCGGCCAGGCCGGGGAAGTCCGCAAAGTCGGTCAAGCCGACGAGGGCCGCGAAGTCGGCGCGGCCCATGCCTCGCGCGAGGCCCTCGAAGAAATCCGCCCGACCCAAGAAGCGAAAATAGCGCGTGCCTTCCGTCAGGTTCTCGCGTGACCATCGGGGCTACGAACACGTTTACCTTGTCCATGCTCCAGCCGGTCGCGGAGGATCCCCGCGTTCGCGCGTCCTCTACTGGTTTCGAACACCTCCCGGCGTGAAGGTTGGCCGGGAGCCCTTCGACGAGGCGGTGCGTGCGGCCCTCGAAGCGCGCCATCCGGATTTGAGCTTCGACTGGAGGGCGATCACACAGGCACAGGCGCCGCCACCCTCCGAGGTCGAACCGTGGCGCGAGCGGCGGCGCGCCGAACGTTCAGCGAAGCAGGCGATCGCCGCCGGGCGGCGCGGTCCGCAGACTCCGGAGGCGGGGTCTCCCGAAGCCGCGTCCCCCGGAGCGGTGTCAGATGACCGGCCGCTCCCGATCGCTGAGGAGATCGACGAGGAGGAGGGCCTGTCGCCGACAGTCGCACTCGATGAGCAGGGAACCGGCGAACTCACGGTGGCGACCAGTGCGCCAAGTGACCAGCCACAGCCCCTCCGCGCTCGACACCGCCGGCGGGGTGGGCGCCGGCGAACGCGGCCCTCGGATCTGCCGCCGCCTCCAGACAAAAATCCGTAGCAGTCCATCTCGTCTTCGCCGACGTCGTAATCCGTGGGTCCACGGCATGGGAGACGTGGCATAATCACGAGGCAATGGCTTTGAAATACAACAGGTTCTGGTTTTTCGCGATGTGGGCGGGGTTGACGGCAACCCTGGCCGCACAGTCAGCCGGGACGCCGTCGACGCCGTCAGCCGCGGCGCCACAACAGCCGACGTTCCGTGTGAGGGTCGAGCTCGTCTCGACGGACGTGACCATCAAGGACGATCGGGGCCTGTTCGTGGACGACTTGAAACAGGACGAATTCGAAGTCTACGAGGATGGTGTCAGGCAGCAGATCGTGTCGATGAATATGTCCCATGGGGGACGGGTCTCGAACGTGCTGGCTCCACCCCCGCCGCCCGCGCGCGAAGGGATCATCCTGCCACCCGTCCGGCGGGTGAACGATACGTCCGGGCGGATCTTTCTGTGCTTCGTGGACGACTTCAATCTGCAGTTCAGGAACTCACCCAAGGTCCGCCAGATCTTCCAGAAGATCGCCAAGCAGCTCTTGCACGAGGGTGACATGTTCTCGATCGTGTCGAGTGGAACCTCCACGATTTCTGTGGGCATGACCTACGACCGGAAGCGCCTGGATCAGGCGATTACCAGGATCCAGGGCGACGGACTCACGGCGACCGAGCTCATCGAGCGCAGCATCGGCGGCAGCGAAGGACCGACCGAATTGCGGTATCGCGCCCATGTGGCGTTCGAGACCGTCTTCGACGCGCTTCAGCAGCTCGAACAGGTGCACGATCGCCGGAAAGCGCTCGTGTGGATCAGCGAGGGGTACGATTACAACCCGTATCAGGCGTCGCGCTTCGGCCTGCTCGGGGCAAACTCGGCGTTCACGCAGGGCGTCGGGGCGCTGCTCGACAACATGAACGCCCTCCCGCCATCGAGCACGGATCCCGAGCAGTTGAGTCACGATTCGCAGCAGAACCTGCATACCAAGATCAGGCCGTCGGGGCTCAACTCGCAGCTGATGCAGGAGGAGACGTTCTCGGACGCCGATCTCTTTCACGACATCGCGGAGCTCACACGCACCGCCAACCGCGCCAACACGACCATCTACACCATCGATCCGCGCGGCCTCGTCGGGAGCATTGATCTCGACCAGAACGTCGATCCGCAACAGTGGACCGAATTCGTGAGGAAGTCCCAGGACACGCAGCGGCTGCTGGCGGAAGACACCGGCGGCTTCGCGCTCGTCAACAGCAACGATTTCGACAAGGGGCTGAAGCGGATCGACAACGAGTCGAGCGACTACTACGTCCTGGGCTATTACTCGAGCAATCCGGATCGCACCAGACTGCGCCGCAAGATCGAGATCAAGATTACCCGGAAGGGCGTCAGCGCGATCTCACGCGGCGAGTACCTCATCAAGGCTACGCAGATCGGGGATCAGCACCCCTAGCCGCCCTCGCCCCTCTGGCCCCTCTGGCTGCGGCCACCACGTCCGGCCGCAAGGCGGCCTTCCGCATGCTCGCTGCACCACGGCGCGGCAAGATCGTCTCCATCGTTCCCGACTTGGTGCGCTCGGCGGCTTCCTTCAGATAGGACTCATCGATCTCGGCCCCGATGAAATTCAGGCCGAGGCGGGCGCACGCGAGCGCCGTGCTTCCAAGTCCGAGGAACGGGTCGACCACGGTCTTGATTCTGGCGAGGCCGTGGAGACGCAGGCACTGTTCGGGCAGCCGCGAGGGAAAGGTCGCCGGGTGCGGCCGATCGCGGTCGCGGCGCTGGATCGTTTCGTAGGGGATGAACCAGGTGTTACCGCGGCACCTGACGCCGCCCGATCCCGCGCTCCAACGCGCGATGTTCGAGGGATCCTGATACGGTACGCCGAGCGCCAGCCGATCCAGCCGCGTGTCGCCGCGCGGCGTGAAGTGGAACACGAACTCGTGGCAATCGTTCAGAAAACGGTCGCTGTTGATCGGCTTGTAATGGCCGACCGCCAGGTCGCGCTGCAGCCCGGCCCCGACACCCGCCAGCCCGTGCTCGATGGCGATCGACTTGACCCAGTGAATGATGTTCTGCAGGTGCAGGTGCGCCCGCGCGCCCTGGGCGACGTCGAGCGCGGTCCATGGGTCCGAAGGCCTGGCACCCACGTTCAGGAACAGCGATCCATCCGCGCGGAGAACCCGGGCCGCGGCGGCTATCCAGGTGTTGGTCCACTCCAGGTACTCGGACGGCGACAGCGTATCCTGATACCGGCTATATTGAATCCCAATGTTGTAGGGGGGCGATGTCACGATGACGTCCACGCTCTGGGCTGGCATCTGTTTGAACACGTCCAGGCAGTCGGCCAGATAGAAGCGCGCGGTAGAGTTTCGGAGGCCCGGTACGATAGTGTGCGGTTTGAGCAGGACAGGCATCAGCCCATATTTCGGCCGTTTTGCCCGCGAGCGTTAGTCGTAACGTGAAAATATGAGCTAAGAGGCTTCGCTGGCGAAGATGGCGGGTGGTGCTGGTGGACCGGCCAGGCGGGCCGCCGCCACGGTGTGGTTGCGCCGGTGATCATGGCTTCCGCACGTCTTGCCCTTCTCTTCGACGTAGGCCAATTCGCGGTTTGTGGCGACCTCCCGGTACCGGCCAATCACGCAGCCGCACCCGAGGGTCGTGAAGCCAAGAAGCCGAACCAGACTCATCGCATCAATCCTCGACGAAGCGCCGAGCAAACTGTGTGCCGCTCTATCCAGCCCGCTCGGCGATGCTCCTCTACAGAGATATCGGCGGATGGGAAGAAAGATATCCGCGGATTCCAGTACAAGAAGCACGCGGTCTGAGAAGATGGTGAGCGCGGTGAACCGGAAGATTGAAGCGCTGATCCAGGTTGAAGGAGGATGGCTGCGGTGCAGCGAACCTGTGCGCGTCGTGCAAGCTCGGAGTCCCGATGCCGTTGTCGGGGCGCTCGCGGAGGTGGATCGGCTCACGCGCCAAGGCGCGCATTACGCGGTCGGTTTCGTCACCTATGAGGCAGCAGCGGCGTTTGGTCTGACGGTTCACGCGTCCCGGAACGGCGAAGAACTGCCGCTCGTCTGGTTTGGACTCTTCGACATTGGCCACGTCGATCGACTTGTGTGTCTGCCGGCGGAGACCGAGCCGTACGAGCTTGGTACCCTGACCGCCTCCGTGGATCGTTCCGCCTTCGAGGGCGCATTCGGCCGGATCAAGCAGCATCTCGCGGACGGTGACACCTACCAGGCCAATTACACTTTTCGCATCGAAGGTTCCTTTCGCGGACACGCGCGCTCGCTGTTCGCGGACCTGACGACGGCGCAAAGAGGTCAGCACTCGGCATTCATCGAATTGGGATCCCACGCGATCTGTTCCGCGTCGCCGGAGCTGTTCTTTGAGCGAACCGGACTGGCGCTGTCGGCCCGGCCGATGAAAGGGACGGCCGCCCGCGGGCGCACACTCACCGAGGATCGAGCGGAGCGCGAGCAGTTGCACGCTTCGGCCAAGCAGCGGGCCGAGAACGTCATGATCGTCGACATGGTGAGAAACGACCTCGGACGCATTGCGACGATCGGCAGTGTCCGCGTCCCGGAGCTCTTCGCGGTCGAACGCTATCCGAGCGTGTGGCAGATGACCTCGCTCGTGACGGCGCGGTCGTCCGCGCCGCTGCCGGACCTCTTCGCCGCGTTGCACCCCTCTGCCTCAGTGACCGGTGCGCCGAAGGTCAGGACCATGGCGATCCTCGATGACCTCGAAGGGCGGCCGCGGGGCGTCTACACCGGTGCCATCGGCCTCGTCGAGCCGGGCGGCACGTGTCACTTCAACGTCGCGATTCGGACGGCGGTTATCAACCATCGGTCGCAGACGGTGGAATTCGGGGTCGGGAGCGGCATCGTGTGGGACTCCGACGCCGAAGACGAATATCGCGAGTGCCTCCTCAAAGGATCGGTGCTCGGTCGTCGCCCCATCGATTTCGACCTGCTCGAAACGCTGCGGTGGTCCGCCGGGGAGGGGTTCCTGCTGCTCGATCGCCACTTGCAGCGGATGCGTGAATCCGCGGAATACTTCGATTTTCCGTATGACGCCGCGGCGGTTCAGACAGTCCTGCGGTCGCTCGCAGCTTCCCTCATGGCGCCGTTGGGATCAAAGGCTTCGTACGGCGACGTTCGGGTTCGACTGCTGTTGTCCCGGCAGGGGGACGTGCGCGTCGAGCATCGGCCGTTGGAGGTGTCCACGGCACCCATGCATGTTCGGATTGCCCGCGATCCAGTCGACAACGACGACCCGTTCCTCTTTCACAAAACGACGAACCGCGCGGTGTACGACCGAGCCCGGTCGAGCGGTTCCCTGGCCCCCGCGAACCCTGTGAACCCCGCGAACCTTGTGAACCCCGTGAACCCCGTGAACCTTGTGAACCTCGTCATCCCCGATGAAGTCATACTCTGGAACGCGTCCCGCGAAGTCACCGAGGCGACCACCGCGAACGTGGTCCTCGAGGTGGACGGAGTGCTTGTGACTCCGCCGATTGAATGTGGCCTGCTTGGCGGGACCTTCAGGGCGGAGATGCTCGCGAGAGGAAAAGTGCGAGAGGCCGTGGTGACGCTCGATCAATTGCGACGCGCGAAGAGGGTGTGGCTGATCAATTCTGTCCATCAATGGCGTGAAGCGGTGGTAGGGGACGGACAAGGGCAGGCGGGGCAGGCCACGGCCACAGGGCAGGCAAGACAGGTGGGGCAGGTAGGGCAGGCCACAGGGCAGGAGGGGCTGGCAGGGCAGGTCACTGGGCAAGCGAGGCGCGAGGAGTGAGAAAGCCGATGAGGCGATTCCTGCTGGCGTTCACTTTACTGATCGTGGCGTCGGGCTTCAGCAGGACCTTTACTCCGACTCTCGCCCGGATGGCCGTCCAGGCGCAGGCGCCGTTCGATGTCGAAGCCGTCGCGCGTGACCGGGCCGTCGCGCGCGCAATCGAGGTCGCCAGGAGCACGGAATCGCAAACCGTCGACGATCAGATTCGATTCTGCGAGACGGCGGCACCACCCTTTCACGAAGCCGCTCGAGCCGATCTCTTGAAGCGCGCGTTCGACCAGCTCGGGCTGCGGAACGTGCGCGTCGATCGGGTGGGCAACGTGCTTGGCGATCGGCCCGGCGTGTCGGACCGTCCGCACGTCGTTGTCGCCGCGCACCTCGATACGGTATTTCCACCCGAGACAGACGTCAGAGTGAAACGCTCCGGATCCAGGCTGATCGGGCCGGGCATCGGCGACAATTGCCGAGGCCTGGCCGTGCTCGTGGCCATCGTTCGATCGATGCGCGAAGCCGGAGTTTCGACGCCCGGGTCGATCACGTTCGTGGCAAATGTCGGCGAGGAAGGACTTGGCGACCTGCGAGGCGTCCGGGAACTCTTTGGTGTTGGAATGACTTCCGGCGTGAGCGGAAGACCCGCGAGGCAATCCGATATCGACCGTTTTGTGAGCATTGACGGTCCGGGCATCAGCGTCACGAACGTGGCGGTCGGTAGCCACCGGTATCGGGTCACGTTCAAGGGGCCGGGCGGACATAGTTTCGCGGCATTTGGCACGGCGAATCCGGTTGGCGCCATGGGGAGGGCCATCGCCAGGATCTCCGAGCTTCGGGTCTCCGATGAACCTCGAACGACATTCAACGTTGGCCGGATCGGTGGTGGCACGTCGGTCAATGCCATCCCGGCTGATGCCTGGATGGAGGTAGACCTGCGTTCATCGGACACAGCCTCCCTCGCATCGCTCGACGCAAAGCTCCAGGACGCGATTGACAGGGCCGTTCTGGAGGAAAACGCCCGGTGGGGGAGGCCAGGCGTGGTCACTGCGTCAAAGGATCGCGTGGGCGACAGGCCTGCCGGGTCGACACCGGCCAGTAGCGCGATCGTGCAGGCAGGGCTGGCCGCGGCGAGAGTGCTCGGTGTCAGCCCGTCGCTCGGGGAAGGTTCCACCGACGCCAACCTTCCGATGCAGCTGGGCATTCCCGCCATCACCATCGGCGGCGGCGGCGCGGGAGCCGACGCCCACACGCTTGCTGAGTCTTTCGACACGAGCGGGGCCTGGAAGGGGACGCAGCATGCGCTGCTCGTGACGATCGTCCTAGCGCGGTAGAGGCCGTCCGGCCTTCAATTGCTGGAAGCGCTCCAGGTCAACCGATCGCTGGCGGCGGGCCTGCATTCGCGCCTGAAGGATGCGCCCCACGACCAGTAGGTGCATCGAGCCGACGATGACATATTCGACGGGGACGGGGTTGGCAAGGGCGACGGGGATGAAGTTGAGGAAGGTGGCTGTGCAGAAGTGTGCAGCAAACAATGCGTCCGAACCGGTGCCAGGAAAGCGTCCGCCGTACGCCATCGCCTGATGCTCCCAGGCTCTGACGGATTCGTCATCCTCATAAAATACCTGGAGATATCGTCCAATTCTCTCAACCCCGGTGTGCATGGCGAAGACGCTCTCGAAGGCCGCCGCCAGCACGAGCAGCGGCACGAGCGTCGCGACAGGCCACGGCGTCAGGCTGCTCGCGGCGATCGTGAGGGCACCCCACGCGCCCAGCCCGAGCAGCGCGAGCCACACCCGCGTCGTGCCCCGTTCGCCAATCGTGGCTCGGAGGGCTCTGTACTCCTCGGTTTCACGTGGCGTCACACCTGACTCCTCCCGCGGAGGGTTCCAGCCGATACACTGTTGCACACGGATCCGCGTCGGAGGTCATTGTGGCACAGGGATAATTCCCTTGCGGCCGATGAATTATCTGGTACATTTACTGAGGATGGTTTTGACGAGAAGAGCGTTGTGCTGGATTGGTTCGCTCGCGCTCGCGGGTTTCGTCTGTACGGGTGCCCCGGTGACCGCGGCGCCAACCACGAAACCATCGGCGGCGAAGCCCGGCGCGAAAACCGCGAAGACGGCGACGAGCAGGAAGCCGGCCCCCGCGAGGGCAGTCGTTGCAGCGCCGAAAAAGGCGGCGATGTCGGCGCGTGCGCGCGCGACGGCGACCGCTCGCGAAATGGCGACGACGGTGCTGCCGCGCTACAAGGTCGACGCGAGCGGTGATCTGGTGCCCGACCTTCGCGCGGCCGCGGCAATCATCTACAACCCCGAGACCAACGAGGTGCTCTGGGAAGAAAATTCGCTCAGTCAGCGGTCCATTGCGAGCATCACGAAAGTGATGACAGCGGCGGTCTTCCTCGAAAGCAATCCGGACCCGACCCAGTCGGTCACGATCGTTCGCGGCGACACCTATCAGGCCTCAACGACCAAGCTGCTCGTGAACGACCGCGTGACCATCGACGACCTGCTGCACCTGTTGCTCATCCCGTCCGACAACGCCGCGGCTCGCGCGCTTGCGCGCATTTCTCCGCAGGGTTCGACCGAGTTCGTCGCGCGCATGAACACGAAGGCGGCCGAACTGGGCCTGGTCAGCACGCACTATGCGGATCCGTCGGGCCTCCTGTCCGACAACGTCTCGTCGGCGTTCGACATGGCCCGCCTGATTGCGTACGCCTCCGCGGACGAGCGGATTTCGTCCATCATGCGCACGCCGGAATACACCGTGCGCACGGCCAGGCGCTCGTTCGCCTTCCGCAGCACCAACCAGCTTCTCACCAAGAGCGATCTGGACGTTCGCGCCGGCAAGACCGGGTTCATCGCAAAGGCCGGCTACTGCCTGGCGACGCTGCTGCGCTTCCCGGAAAACGGTCCGCAGGTCGCGGTGGTTGTGCTCGGGGCGCGGTCAAACGCCGGACGCTTCCTCGAAACACAGAACTTGTTCAGATGGCTCTCGAACGAGGCGCCGAGCATCTTCGCCACGAAGATACCGGTCATCGCGACCCCTCAGCAGTAGCGACCCCTCAGCAGTAGGCCCGAGCTTCAGCTCGGGCGGCAAGCCTCACCTCACACTACACGTACCCGCGCTGCATGGCGGCGGCGTCGAGCGGAAGTGTCGCGATCGTGTCCACCGACACCATCACCGGCCGCGTGGAATGGCGCCCGTCGTACGCCTTCAGGTAGCGGCGGCAGACATCGCAGGCGTACACGCGATAGCGGCCGTCCCTCGTGGCGAACGAGGTGATACGCGCGCGGTCGCCGTTGGCGCAGAACGGGCAGTTCAGCGGGTCGAATGCCCATTGCGCCAGGCATCGGCCGCAGATCAATCGCCGGTCGGCGCTCGGCGTAATGACCGCGAAGTCGGGTTCCCATCCGCAAAACGGACAGCGACCGAACTGCCAGATCGAAGCATCGACGGCCTGGACCATCGATTCCGCGCAGCGGGCCAGAAAGGGGCGTAGCGCGAGCACGAGCACCTGGTCGAGGCTGGCGGGGGATCCCTCCGGGGCCCGAGCCTCAGGGTTGGCGCCCGGATCGACGCCCGAGGTGGCCGCATACCAGTGACTGAGGATCGGCTCGAGTGAATTGCCGTCCCGGCCAAGGGCCAGGATCTGCTCGTGCTCGGCTCGATCCATGGCCTCGTACCGGTGCAGGATGTCCGCGGTTTGTCGCAGGATCAACCGGAAATCCGTCCAATTCAGCGGAATGTCTTCGAAGCGCACGATGGGGCGTCCCGCGCGCTGCTGGGCGGTGAGCCAGGCTGTGTCTGACTGAATCCACGGCAGGGGAACCCGTCCCTGGATACGCCGCTGAATCTCCACGAGCGCGAGCTGCATGTCGACGGCGGACTCGAGCTCGGGGTTCGAGATCTTGAGTTCCTTGAGCTCGACGACCTCGCGAGGTTCCGCGCGCGACGGACGCACGGGCGGCTGGACAGGCGGTTCGTTCACGCGAGGATTGTACAATTGCCGGCGCCGATATGCCTGCCGCGCGTTCGAGACCCTCGCCGCCGCCCTCGGTCCTCATGATCGGTTCCGAAGCGGTGCCCTTCGCCAAGACCGGTGGACTCGCCGACGTCCTTGGCGCGTTGCCGCTGTCGCTCTCGCGCCTCGGGTGGGATGTCACGCTCGCCGTCCCGCGATATCGCGGCGTCACCGGCGGAGATCTCGCTGAGCGCGTGTCGATCGCCGTTGGGGGCGAAGTCTTCAGTGTCGGATTCTTTGTCGCCACGATCGGCGATGCGGCTCACCCGGTCCGAGCCGTCCTCGTCGACGCGCCAGAGCTGTACGACCGTACGGGTCTCTATGCCGCCGACGACCACGACTATGCGGACAACGCGCGCAGGTTCGCCCTGCTCGCCCGTGCGGCGTTGGAGTTCAGCGCGCGTCGCGGCCTGCGTCCTACGGTCGTGCACGCGCACGACTGGCAGGCCGGGCTCGCCCTTGTGTACCTCAAGACGCTCTATGCCAGACATCCGGTGCTCGGCGGAACGCCGAGCGTCTTCACGATTCACAATCTCGCCTACCAGGGCCTCTTCGATGCGGACTGGTTGCCCCGGCTGGGTCTGCCTCCGAGTCTGCTCTCTCCGGACGGACTCGAATTCTGGGGGCAGATTAGTCTCTTGAAGGGGGGCATCAACGAGGCCGACGCGATCACGACGGTCAGTCCGCGGTACGCCGAGGAGATTCAGACGCCGGAGTTTGGCTGTGGCTTCGAGGGGGTCCTTCATCGTCGTTCGGCGGACCTTGTCGGCATCCTGAACGGCATCGACGTCGACGAGTGGGATCCCGAGCGGGATCCGCGCTTGCCCGCGCCGTACAGCGTGCGCGATCTCTCGGGGAAGGCGATCGCGAAGTCCGAAATGCTGTCACGATACGGCCTGCCGCGGGATCCAGCCGCCATGCAGCGTCCGGTCGTGGGGATGATTTCGCGCATGGTGGATCAGAAGGGCCTCGATCTCATTGCCGCGCTTGCCGAGACGCTCCCGACGCTCGGCGCGGCGTTCGTCGTTCTCGGAACGGGAGACCCGAAGTACCAGGAATTCTGGCGGCATCTCGCTGCGAACCATCCCGATCGCATCGGTGTGCGGATCGGGTTTGACGAGCCACTGGCGCACCTGATCGAAGCCGGTGCGGACATGTTCATGATGCCGTCGCACTTCGAGCCATGCGGCCTGAATCAGATGTACAGTCTCCGGTACGGCACCGTGCCGGTCGTGCGAGGAGTCGGCGGACTGGCCGACACGGTGCGGGACGGGATCACCGGTTTCGTGTTTCAGGAATATTCTTCGAAAGCCTTGCTCAAGACGTTGCATCGGGCGCTTGCCGCGTTCGGTGACAAGCCAAAATGGCGGGCCTTACAGCTCGCCGGTATGAACGAGGACCATTCTTGGGACCGTTCGGCCCGGGAGTACGTCAGAATATATGAGAAGGTCAGCCGCACGCGCGGCTGAGGTGGGGCGGCGGCACGAGGGCCGCCCGCCGATCCAGTCAGCAATATTCGCGGGGAGACTCGGTCCCTGCAACAGATAGGACGACGATGGCAGCGGAGAATGTGCAGAAATTCACGGACGGTAATGCGGAGAATGTGCAGAAATTCACGGACGGTAATTTCGAGGCGTCGGTCCTCAAGGTCGGCGGTCCGGTGCTGGTTGATTTCTGGGCGGAGTGGTGCGGCCCCTGCAAACGGCTTGGGCCGACCGTGGAGGCGCTCGCCCTGGATTACGGCGGGAAGGTGACGGTTGGCAAGCTGAACGTCGACGAGAATCCAGACACGACGATCAAATTCAACGTTCGCGGAATTCCCGCGTTGCTGCTGTTCAAGGGCGGTCAGGTGGTCGATCAGGTCGTCGGGCTGATGCCGAAGGACGAGATCAAGAAAGTCATCGACAAACACCTCTGAAATGTCCATCCACGATGTCGTCATCATCGGGTCGGGCCCGGCGGGCCTGACGGCGGCCCTGTACACGGCGCGCGCGAACATGCGACCGCTCGTCATTGAGGGGCTGGAGGCGGGCGGTCAGCTGATGCTGACGACGCTCGTCGAAAACTTCCCCGGACGCCGCGATGGCATCATGGGGCCGGACCTGATGGCCGAAATGCGCGCACAGGTCGAGAAGTTCAGCGCGGAGATCATTCAGGGCCACGTCACGGCAGTCGATCTGTCCACACAGCCGTTTGTGATTCGCACGGACGATGGGGAACATCGCGCGAGCACAGTCATCATCGCGACCGGAGCCTCGGCGCGACTCCTCGGGTTGCCCTCCGAGCGCTCGCTCATGGGACACGGCGTGTCGACCTGTGCCACCTGCGATGGCTACTTCTTTCGTGGACACGAGATCGCCGTGGTCGGGGGCGGCGACTCCGCGATGGAAGAAGCGGTGTTTCTCACGAAGTTCGCGACCAAGGTCACCGTCGTTCATCGCCGCGAGACGCTGCGTGCGTCGAAGATCATGCAGGACAAGGCGCGCGCGAACCCGAAGATCGAGTGGCGGCTGAATACCGAGATCGACGAGGTCAAGGATGCCGGCAAGGGCGAAGTGACCTCGATGGTGCTGCGCGACGTGAAGAGCGGCGTCAGAACCGAGCTGCCGGTCACGGGCGTCTTCGTCGCGATCGGCCACACGCCGAATACGTTGCTCTTCCGCGGACAACTCGAGATGGACGCCAACGGCTACCTCGTTACGCACGACGGGACGAAGACGAGCGTGCCTGGTGTGTTTGCCTGCGGCGACGTGCAGGATCATGTCTACCGGCAGGCGATCACGGCGGCCGGAACCGGCTGCATGGCGGCCCTGGACGCCGAGCGCTACTTCGAAGGCCCGACGGAACATCTGCAAAGTTCAAACTTGGAAGTGAGAACGTAGAAGGACACTACCTGCCGAAGATCGCTCCGGAGAGCAAGTGAGCGCGTCGCGCGACGTGCGCTACTGCTGACCGGAGGTAGTTCTGGCCGGCGCCGGCTCGATGCTGAGCAGGAGCCCCGTGAACATCATCTCCTCGAAGGTCTGATCTCCCCACCAGACGTCCTTTGTCGGATCGGGATTCGACTTGTTGGCGGCCGAATTGTCGTACCACGCTGTGGCGTGGATCACGGTGCCTTTCGGCAACTTCAACGGTTCCTTGTAGACGTATTCGGTCTGCCAGTCGAAGTCGTAGTTTGGCACCGAGAGCAGCGTCTGCTTACGGCCGTCGGGAAACGTCGCCTCGTAAATCCAGCGCTTGCCGCGCACGTGCGTGTGCGGCAGCAGGCTCCAGAGCACCATGTCGCGATTGATCGTCATCTCCGCGTCGACGCGCGCGTTGGCATCGCCTGCGGCAATGTGCAGCCCGCCGTTGGCGAGCACGGTGCCTACGATTGGGGTCTTCGGCGCGGTCTTCGCGAAGATCAGTCCGATCTTCGTGCGATCGGTCGTTGCCTTCCCGGTCGTCGTGTAGTGCACCTGAAAGACCAGCGTCGATCCCGCGGCGAGCTTCGCGGCGGTGCCGGGCTGGTAGATGCGCGTGGCCGTGCCAGGCACGAACCCGCCGATCGACGGACCAAGCGCGGGCGCCGGGCGATCGTTGGGCCCGAGCGGCTTTCTCTGACCTTCCGGGAGCGCTGGGCCGCCGGTCTGCCCAGCGGGAACGTCCATGTTGCTGGCGAAGGTGATGATCGGCTCAGGCTGCGGGCGCGAGGCCTGCCCTGGGGCGGCCGCGGGCTGCGGCGCGGCGGCGGGTGGACGCGCGTAGACGATCACGTGATGCACAGAGGCGCGGTTGCCGGGACGCACTTCGTACGCCTGTATCCAGCGGTCTTCGGTGAAGTTGGTCGGCACTTCGAAATACTGATACGCGACCGTCCCCGACGCGGGCAGCGGATAGTCTTCCTGCATCGACAGCACGGCGTCCGGTTCGCCGATGCTCCAGCCCGTTGCGTACGTCGGCTGCGCGGGTAAATCCTTCGGATTGCCTTCCGGTCCGCCCGCGTTCACCCAGCGCAGGATCGTGTCCTTCTCGCTCGCGGAGAGACGCCGATCGTTGAGGAACTCGCCGTGCGTGGGGTCGGCGTGCCACGGTGGCATCGTGCCCTTGGACACCCGTGCGCCGATTGACTTCACCCAAGGGCGCGAGTCCGCAAAGGTCAAAAGCGACATCGGCGCGATCTCGCCCGGTCGATGGCAGTTCGTGCAGTTCTTGTAGAGGATCGGCGCGACGTCCTTGCTGTAGGTCGGCGCTGGTGACTGCGCACTGGCCGGTCCGGCCACCGCGACCGCCGCAAACACTGCCACGAGTATCGTGCGATTCATGATGTCGCGTCTCCTGAGCGCCCCGGGCCTTGTCTTACATCCAAATGGATGAGCGGGCCGTTAGGCGCAACGTCGACCCGCTCTTTGATTGTCGCTGCAAACCACCGCGGCCGCAAGTCGAAATCCAGCTGACTTTTCAACTTTTCAGTTCTGACTTTTCAGTTCTAACTTTCTAGTCGATCCAGCCCCCGCCGACCACCACATCATCGTTGTAGAACACTGCCGCCTGACCTGGCGAGATCGCGAGTTGGGGGTCGTCGAAGACGACCCTGGCGTGCCCGTCTCCGAGTGCCTCCGCGGTGGCCGGTGCCGGCTGATGACGATGGCGGATCTGCGCAGTGACGCGAAGGGGACCCGCGGGCACGTCGATCATCCAGTTGACGCCAGATGCTGTCAGCATCGTCTGCTCCAGTGAGCGCTTCGGTCCTACGATAACCGTACGCTCGGCGGGCTCGAGGGCCAGCACGTACATCGGCGCGGCAGCAGGTCCGCCCGGCGCGTTCGCGAGCCTCAGGCCCTTGCGCTGGCCGACCGTAAACCGATACACGCCGTCGTGATGGCCGAGCACCTGGCCCGATTCATCGAGGATCGCTCCTTGGGTGGAATCCCCCGGCGCGTACCGCTCGATAAATGACTTGTAGTCGTTGTCGGGGACGAAGCAGATTTCCTGGCTGTCGGGCTTGTCGGCCACCGGCAGCGCGCGCTGGCGCGCGTACTCGCGCACGTCATTCTTCGCGCGATCGCCCACGGGAAAACACGCCCGCGACAGCTGATCCTGCGTGAGAGAAAACAGAAAGTACGCCTGATCCTTGGTCGGGTCGACGCCGCGCTTCAGAAGATACCGCCCGGTTGCTGCCTCGCGCTCGACGCGCGCGTAGTGTCCGGTGGCGACGGCATCGGCGCCAAAACCCCCGGCCCGCTCGGCCAGCGTGGCGAATTTCAGATCGCTGTTGCAGTGCGCGCAGGGGAGCGGCGTCCGCCCGGCCATGTACTCGCCGACGAAATTCGACACGACGTGCTCGTCGAACTGCCGCTCGAAGTTCATGATGTAGTGCGGGATGTTGATGGCGGCCGCCACCCGCCTCGCATCGTGCAGATCCTCGATCGAGCAGCAGCTGCCGAACGCGCGATCGCCCGACGCATCATACAGCTGCATGGACAGACCGATGACGTCGTGGCCCTGCTCGGCAAGCAGAGCCGCGGCAACCGACGAGTCCACACCGCCCGACATGGCGACGACGATTCGCATTGAACAACACCCGTCGTTCAGGCCGAGACGGTCTTCCGCCTCAGGCTCCGCAGTTTCTCCACGAGGCGCGGCAGCACGGCGACCACGCGATCGACTTCTTCCCCCGTCGAGAACATCCCGAGGCTGAAGCGCAGGGAGTTCTGCGTTCTGTGCGTGGGTAGCCCCATGGCGCGCAGGACGTGGGAG
>JBGOTP010000030.1:0-22982 GCA_041476545.1 Vicinamibacteria bacterium
CGCGCTGGTGGCCGCGGGCGAGGTGCAAGTCGGGCTCAGCATGTACAGCAGCAACATCGTGACGCTCAAGCGCAAGGGCGCGCCGATTGACTTCGTGCCGGTGCAGCCCGTGGTCGCGCGCCCGCAGGGGATCGGCGTGACGAAGAACGCGCCGCATCCGAACGCCGCGCTGCTGTTCGCCGACTACGTGCTGTCGCCGGAAGGGCAACAGTTGTTCGAATCGCTGGGCCGCGTTCCCGCGAGCACCCGTGTGAAGAGCGCGCTCGACAATTTCCCGTTCACGACGATCGATCCCGCCACGGTGCTCGACGAGGCGCCGAAATGGGAAAAGGTCTGGAATGGCTTCTTCCTGAAGAAATAGCGACGATGCCGCGTATCACACCAGCGAGAAACCGAGTATGATCCCCGACCCTCACGTGCTCAAGGAGGCGCTACGATGCGTACATCAGCCGCTATGAAAACTCGGGCGCTGCTATGCAGCATGCTGCTGGCACTCGTTGGGATCTCCAGCGGTGCGCAGGTGCCGCAGGACGTGCCGTACGACCATATCCACCTGGCGGCGCTCGATCCCGACAAGGCGTATGCCTGGTACGTGACGAACCTGGATGGACAGGCCGGCGAGAACCCCGGGCGGATGGTCTTCGAACCGTTCACCGGCCGCCGGCCGCTGCCGGTGCAGCTCATGTTCATCAAGGCTCCGGACGCCCTGCCGAGTGAGGGCGGCGTCATTGACAGCATCGGCTTCTCGTTCGCCGACGTGGCGGCGAAGGTCAAGGCGCTGGAAGCGGCCGGGGCGAAGGTCAAGGAACCCGTGCGCGAGGCGCCCGGGCTGTGGAAGCGGGCCGTCGTGGTCGATCCGTGGGGCGTGAAGATCGAGCTGGTCGAAGATCGCAGCCACCCCGGGTTCCATCACATCGCGCTGCGGGTGGCGGATCCGGAGGCGACGACTCGATGGTTCCTCTCGGCGTTCGGGGGAGCGCGCGTCAAGATGGGAGGCCGCCTCGATGCGCTGCAGTACGGCAAGACGTATCTGCTGGTGCTGCAGGGCGAGGGGGCGGCACCGAGCCAGGGCCGCGCGATCGATCATCTGGGCTTCGGCCCGCCGAACATGGACGCCACGACGGCCGCGCTCAAGGCGAACGGCGTGAAGTTCACAGGTGAGCCGGCCGCGAAGGCGAATGCGTTAGGCCATCGCACAGGCTACGTCGAAGCGCCGGGTGGTGTGCGGATCGAGCTGGTCGAGCATACGGAGTGTGCGTGGGGGAAGGCCCACGAGTGACTACCATCAATCAGCGACCAGAGGAGGAACAGATGAAGAACGACATTCGGACACGCCGCTCGATGATCTCCGGCATGGGAGCCGCCGCCGCCGTCTTCACGCTCGGGTCGAGCACTGCCGGCGCACAGACAACGGCTAGACGATTTCAAGCGGCCCGCCACTCGCAGGACGCCTGGTTGGATGCGGCCGCGGGCAAGCATCGCACGTTCATCGACGCGTCAACGGCGAGGGGCGCGGGAGAAGCGATGCTCTACGCGAACAACCTGTACGAGGCCAACAAGTCAGGCTACTCGCTGCCGGAAAACGACATCGCCGTGGTGGTCTGCCTGCGGCACTTCGCAACCGCATTTGCCTTCAACGATGCCATCTGGGCGAAGTACGGCAAGGTCATGAGCACGCTGCTGACGTTCACGGATCCGAAGACGAAGCAGGCGCCGTCGACGAACCTGTTGAACGCCGACTACGGGATGGAGCTGCCGAACCTGGGCACCACCATCGGCTCGGTGGTCACGCGCGGCACGCGTTTCGCGGTCTGCGACATGGCGACGCACTTTTTCGGTGGGCAGATCGCGATGGCGTCCGGCGGGAACGCCGACGCGGTTTACAAAGAGCTCGTGGCAAACACGATCCCGAGCAGCCACATGGTGGCGGCAGGCGTCGTCGCGGTGAATCGCGCGCAGGAGTACGGGTACACGCTACTGACCACGCTCTGACATTCGTCCGTACACCTTTGCGAAGGCGTTACGGGCGTTGGTCACCGTGAACGTACCGTCTTCCTGCGCGGACAGTTTGATCCAGTACGCGCGACCGCTGTGGACCGGTGGCGGCGGCGCATTCGAACCGGGCTGCGGGAGCGGCATCGGCGCGACCGGCAAGGCAGTCGGCTGATCGTCCACGCCGTTGGCGATGAACACACCGGGCGCCGCGTACTCCTGGCCGCTCAGCAGCGAGAAGTGCATCTGCCACACGTCCTCGAAACCGGGCGAGGTGTAAAGGGTTTTCATCACCTCCGGCCATCCGCCTTTGCGGGTGCCGTTGTTCATGATCGCGACTCTCGGCCGCACCGCGTGGACAAACGGTTCCGTGCTCGAGGTGTCCTGCCCGTGGTGCAGGCCCAGCAGCACATCGACCGTACCGATTCGGTTCGCCGGACACACCAGCTCGTATTCCTTGTCGCTCGTGAGATCGCCGAGATGCAGCGCACGGAACCTGCCGAAGGCGATGTAGCTGCCGACCGATTGTCGATCCTCGGGAATGGCGTCGACGGGTTTGGGATTGCCGCAGAGGGGATTGGCCCTGCCGGCGCCCGCGAGCGACGTTCGGATGACCTGACCCGCCGACGTCACCACGCGCACCACGAGTCCGGCGACGGGAATCGTGTCGCCGGGTTTGACGACCGTGTGCCTGGCCTTGGCATACAGGGCCGGATACGTCGTCTCGAGAAACCGGTCGGTTGCGTCGGCCGGCTGCACGTTCGGCCCATGGTCGATGAAGTGCCGAATCGGAATCCGCGAGGCAAGCTCGGCGAGGCCGCCGTAGTGATCGCCGTGCCAGTGCGTGACGATCAGGTGATCGATCTGCGTGACGCCGGCGTCCCTGGCGGCGTCGAGGATCCGGCCTGCGTCGCGCGGCGCGCCCATCCCCCCGTTTCCCGCGTCGATGAGCAGCGACTCCCCTGAGGGCGAGACGACGAGCGTCGCGTTTCCGCCTTCCACGTCGACAACGTAGATGTCCAGCGTCTTCGTAAGGCGTGCTTGCGCCGACACAAGCAGCGCGCTCACGACAATCGTCGCGAGGCAGACGAATCGATGCATCGGCGGTTTACTTGATTGGCCTTATCTGAACGTTCCGATATCGCACGATACCGCCGGCCGCCTGCAGCGACACGGGGCCGCGCGCGTACTTGGCGTCGTCGGCTTCCGCCATCAGCGTCCCATTGAGGCGCGCCGTCATGTGCGGCCCCCGGGTGCTGATTTCGATGGTCGTCCAGCGATTGCCGGAATCGTACTGCACCAGCGGTTTCGCGACATTGACGATGGCGCCGGTGCGCCCGGTCTGGTCGGCCCGCTTGTCGTTGATGTTCAGCTCATATCCGTTTTCGATCCCGGGGTTCTTGGGATCCGTGATGCGGAACAACACGCCGCCGTTGGAGTCGGGCGTGACCCAGATCTCCGCTCGAAGATCGAAGTCGCCGTACGACTCCTTCGTGAGGAGAAAGCCCCTGGGCATGTCGGCCTCGATGACCCCGTCGACTACGCGCCAGTTGGCATTGCCGGTCTTTTCCCAGTTATCCAGGCTCTTTCCGTTGAACAACGTCGTCCAGCCGGCGGCGGCGGCCGTCTGGGCGGACACGCCTGGGACACCGGTGATGGCACCGGCCCCGACCAGAAACAGCGCGATCACAATGGCGGTCGTGCGCATCGTCGTCACTCCTTGAACAGGTGAAGGCCGGAATCATACTCGTTTCGCTGGAGACGTGCCGGGGACCCTGCGTCGGCGTTCAAACCGTCTGATTTGAACAGCCGATCGTGACGATGTACGATTCGAGAATCGCTAGCGGTGCGAGCTCGGCACGGCGGCCTAAACACCCTGAGAGGAGGATGCCCTGAACGTCGTCCAGCGTTCGTTCCGTGTCGAAGGGCAGCAAGGCCTCGGCAAGAAGCCGAAACCGCAGCTGATCGGGCCCGTCCTCAGCGATTTGCACGGTTCGCTGCAGGATGCGGTACGAATGGGATTTCTCCACTCAAGTCGCGCACGCGGCCGGATTCGTATGGCACTGAAAGACGCCGCGGACGTTCGCTTCATTGGTCATGAAGGAAGCGGTAACGATGTCACCGTCCTCCATTTTGAGCTTCCGTCGTTTGGAACTGCAGCGGCTGAATTCTTTGAACAACCGATGTTGTGGGAGGATCGACCGAATCCGGACGAAACGGCCTTCGAACTATTCGGAGCGGCGCTTGTCGACGTCGCGGCACGCAGGGCCGACAGCTCCAGATACGACCTGCCCCTTCTGAGTCGTATCAGCCGATACCGCCGCATGCTGAAACGCGGTATTCACCGCGTCTCGCTCGTGGGCACCACCGTGGCGGAAACCGGAAGGATCGATGCCGACGTCATCAGTGCCGCATCGGATTTGGCCGCGGTGACGCCGAGCGCCCAACGCGCGCGCGTCGCGGGGCGTCTCGACCTGATGGGCGCCAGCCAGGGTGTGCTGAAAATCGAGGTGAGGCCGGGTGAGGTGGTGACAGCCCTCTGGGAGCGCGACGAACCAATCGAGAACTACCGGGAGCTGTTCAACAAGGACGTCGTGGTCGAAGGTCTGGCCATTTTCCGGCCGTCCGGAACGTTGCTTCGCATCGATGCGGACCTGATCGCGCCCGCGTCGGCGCAGCAGGACTTCTTCCGCCAGGTGCCTCACGCTCCAGTCGCACGGGATTATCCGAAGCTCGCACGCCTCAAACCGAACGACCGATCTGCCTACGCACAACTTCGAGGGTGCATGCCAGCGGAGGCGGATGTATCGGGTGAGGACTTCGACGCCGCAGTTGCCGCACTCCGGTAACAATGGCGGCGTCCTACCTCCTGGACACCGGGATCCTGCTTCACTGGACGCGCGACTCCCCACAGGCGCGGGTCATCGATCAGCGCTTCCAGTTGTCCCAACTGCAAATGCGACCCCTGATCTGCGAGGTATCGATTGGCGAAATGCTGGCGTTCAGCAAGAGGCTGAATTGGGGCCTCCAGAAGCAGCAGCGACTCAAGGACATCGTCGAGAGACAGACCGTCGTTGTCAGGATCTCTGATGCCCGGGTACTCGAGGCCTACGCCGATCTGTCTACCCTTTCGCAATCGTCAGGTTGGTCCCTATTTCAGGGGAAGAGGAATCAGACGACTACCGTATCAGCCGGCGCGAGCGCCTCCGCAACCAGGGCGCCGAGCAGGCGGCGACCGTGGTCACCAACGCTGCAGTGGTTGTCCTTGGCTTCGATGACCGCAAGGGGAATATTCGGTTTGTAGTACAGGATGTAGTCGGCGCGCTTGGCTTTCCCGCGCTTGACCATCTGGCCTCGAACGATGACCCGTCCCTTCGTGAAGCTGACTTCTTCGCGGAGCTGGGTCAGCTCGTCCCACCCGGCCGTGCGCAGAGCGGGCGTGATGAATTTCGTGCAGATGTCGCGCTCGCTGAGCTCCTTCTTGTCCATTGTGCGCGGCGGTGTCCTCCCATGGAGGTGGTCCTAGTCTATCTGCTCCGAGTGGGGTCCTCGTCGTGCTGGTGGGTGTGGGTGTGTTGGTGAGGACCATGGCCGTGATCGTGGAGGTCATGGCCGTGGTCATGGTCGTGCATCAGCTCTTTCGGCACGTCGGGAAACATCTCGCGAGACGTCAGCGCCGCGCCACCGGCCCACTCCACGCCGCCCTTCTTGCGCGCGGCGGAGAAGAGATCCTCCCACGACAGCCTCGCGGGATCGCGCGCGACTTCAAGGCGCTGGGCGAGGGCGGCGAGTATCAGCTTGCGGATGCGCCGGCCATCCCATCCTTCGCAGAGCGCGGCCAGCTCTGAGAGCCGCGTCGCATCCTGGGCGAGCGGCAGCAGCGCCGGCCATTGCACCGTGAGCTCGCCGATGGCGTTCTCCAGGATTCGCTCGATGGTGTCGCGATCGGGCAGCGCGAAGCGCATCACCAGGTCGGCGCGCGACAGGAACGCCTCGTCCACCGCTTCGATGAAATTGGTCGTGGTGACGAAGAGCACCGACGGCAGGTTCTTCGCGATCTCGTCGATGCCGAGGAGCACGGCATCGGTGGCGCGGTGCACATCCACGGGGTTCGCCTCGAAGGACGCCGTCGAGCGGCGCACCGCGAAGCTCTCCACCTCGTCGATCAGCACCACGGTGAACGGACGCCGCGCGGCGATCTCGGGCACGGTCTCGGTCAGCAGCCGCGTCACGTTGCGCTGGCTCTCTCCCAGCATGTCGCTGGGAAACGCATGGGGATTGATCTCCACCAGCGTGGTCGCGCCCTGGCGCGCGAGCGCCAGCGCCGCCACCTGCGCGAGGCCGCGCGCCATCGTCGTCTTGCCCGTTCCCGGCGGGCCGGCGAGCACGATGAGCCCGTGCGGCAGTCCCGAGAGCATCGAGAGCTTGCGGCCGTGCTGCAGCACCAGCAGCGCCTGTGCGAGCAGGCGCTCCTTCACCTCGCGCGGGACGATGATCGCGTCCCAATCGCGGTCGTGGTGGTCGGCGGGCAGGACGTGCATGGACAGCACGCCCGGAGGCAGGGCGAAGCGCGGCCGCTCCATCACTCGCCCGGCCGCTTGTCTTCCGGCCACTGGATCTGCGACAGCTCCTGCATCGAGATCAGCGTGTCTTCCGCTTCCTCGAACAGCACCATCGGATCCATCAGCGTGCGCATCGTCTCGAGCAGCGAGTCGAACATATGGATGCGCACCAGCCGGCACTGGTTGACCGGGTCGTCATTGAAGTGCTGATGCCACAGGAAATGATCGACGACGATGAGATCGCCCTTCTTCCAGCGGTGGTGCTCGCCCTGGTCCGGCGCGATGCCGAGGAAGCTGTGGCCGTCGCCCTCGACGACGTAGAGGAACGCCTCGCCCGGGTGGCGGTGCAGCGATTGCGTCTTGCCCGGCGCGAACTGGATCATCACTTGGGTCAAGCCCGACGCCTCGTTGCCGATCGCGCGGTCGTTGAGGAACTTGGTGCGCGTACCTCGCGGCGTGGCGAGGATCTCCTGCTCGTCGTAGGGAGTGTGGATGCGGCCCGATCGGCGCTTCTTTGTCTCCTGCGCGAGGCGGCGGAGACGCCGGGAGTAGGGATCGTCGCCCGGGTTGCCGCCGGAGAACTTCGGACGCGGTGGGAGCCCGGCGAACGGCTCGTGGCCGGCATCCTCGATGAGGCTCATACCCAGCGTCCACAGCGTGGGCTCCGATGAGTAGCTCATGAACCGGCCGGGCCGGTCGCGTCCGTTGCCATGGCGGTGCCAGCTCCACGCGGGGATGTGGATCGCATCCCATGCCTTCCAGTCGTAGCGCACGCCATCGACCTCGGTCCAGCCGCTGCCCTCGACCATGAAGAGGACCGCGTCCCAGGAGTGGCGGTGGATGGTGGTGGTGGTTCCCGGATCGACCTCGTGCACCAGGGCATCCAGGCAGCGGGTGGGGCGGTCGCCGTCCCAGCCCATGTAAACGCCGGTGCGAAGCCCGCGCGCCGTGGGCACGAGCGTCACATCCTCCTCGCGGATCACGGTCTGGCGATAGTTGCGCCACTCGTCGAGGAACTCGGCGCGGCGCTTTTTCTGAATGTGATAGTGGGTGGTGACGGTCTGCGTCTTGGTAGACATGGGTGAAGGAGACGAATAAACATACACCATGCTCAAGCTGGCGCCCGGCCTGCTGTGCTTCCTGCTGGTGCCTGCCGTCCTGGCGCAGGGCCCTGGACTCCGCTCGGGCCAAGGTCCAGCGAACAACGACGACATCTTCCGTTATCGCGGCGCCGACCGCGACGGCCGGCTCGTCGACGGCGCGAAGCGCGAGGGCCGCGTCGTCCTCTACACGTCGCTCGCGCCGACGGAGTCCGCGCCGCTCGCCGGCGCATTCGAGAAGAAGTACGGCGTCAAGGTGGAGCTCTGGCGCGCCCTGTCGAACGAGGTGGTGCGACGCGTGATCACCGAGGCACAGGCCAGGCGGCATTCCGTGGACGTGATCGAGACCAACGGCCCGGAGATGGAGATGCTGGCGCGCGAGAAACTGCTTGGCGAGTTCTATTCGCCGCACCTCGTGGACCTTCCGGCCGCGGCCATTCCCGCACACCGCGCCTGGTTTCCGGATCGCATTGACTTCTTCGTCGTG
The DNA here is from genome assembly GCA_041476545.1 of Vicinamibacteria bacterium. Classification (GTDB taxonomy): domain Bacteria; phylum Acidobacteriota; class Vicinamibacteria; order Vicinamibacterales; family CAVVIG01; genus JBGOTP01. The sequence goes on from JBGOTP010000030.1 coordinate 8,142, forward strand.
GGATATAACACGACCAGGGTGCAGCGCTCCGAGATCCCGGCGACGTATGAAGGCTTCGCGGATCCGAAGTGGAAGGGGCGCATCGGGCTGGAAGCCACCGACGCCGAGTGGATGGCAACCCTCATGAAGACGTGGGGTACCGACAAGGGCATGGATTACTTCCGCAAGCTCTCGGCGCTGAAGCCGGACCTGCGCCAGGGCCACGTGCTGCTCGCCACGCTGGTGGCCGCGGGCGAGGTGCAGGTCGGGCTCAGCATGTACAGCAGCAACATCGTGGCGCTCAAGCGCAAGGGCGCGCCGATCGACTTCGTGCCGGTGCAGCCCGTGGTCGCACGCCCGCAGGGAATCAGCGTGGCGAAGAACGCGCCGCATCCGTACGCCGCGCTGCTGTTTGCCGACTACGTGCTGTCGCCGGAAGGGCAAGAGCTGTTCGAATCGCTGGGCCGCGTTCCCGCGAGCACCCGTGTGAGGAGCGCGCTCGACAATTTTCCATTCACGATGATCGATCCCGCCACGGTGCTCGACGAGTCGGAGAAATGGGAGAAGGTCTGGAACGGCTTCTTCCTGAAGAAGTAGCAGTTCGACCATGGACATTCCTCGCCGACAGTTCATGTTTCTGGCGCTCGGCGCCTTGCTTCGCGCCGACGATCGCCCGAAGCGCGACCTGGTGACGCTGTCGGCCAGACCTGAAGACCTGGAGATGCCGCTTTCCGGGTTCGCGGACTACACCACGCCAATCGATCGCTTCTTCGTTCGGACACACGTCGCTGTGCCAACGGTCAATCTGGCCTCATGGCGGCTGCAGGTAGAGGGTGAGGTCACCGCGCCGCTTACGCTCACCATGCAGGACATTAAAGGCCTGCCGTCCGTCGAGCTCGTGGCCGTCGTCGAATGCGCCGGCAACGGGCGGCGGTTCTACGATCCGCCAGTTCCAGGCGTGCAATGGGGTAATGGCGCCGTCGGTAACGGACGCTGGCGCGGGGTGCGTTTACCAGACGTCCTGAGGAAAGCGGGAATCAAGGACTCAGCTCGGGAAGTCCTGTTGAACGGCGCGGATGTGCCAGTCGGAACGATGCCGGACTTCGAGCGATCGATCCCGATCAAGAAGGCGCTCGATGCCAACACACTCCTCGCGTACGACATGAACGGTGAGCAGCTTCCCGTGAAGCATGGCTTCCCGCTTCGGGCAATCGTCCCTGGTTGGGCCGGTGATTCGTGGACGAAGTGGATCACGTCGATCCGCGTGCTCGATCGAGAACACGATGGGTTCTGGATGAAGCGCGCGTATCGACATCCTGGAAAGCCGGTTGCGCCCGGAACACCGATCGCGCCCGAACGGATGCAACCTGTCACGAGCCTGCGAGTGAAGAGCGTGATTGCCGCGCCCGCCGACGGCGAGTTTCTTCTCGTTGGCAAGCCGGTCGTCATTCGAGGTACGGCGTGGAGCGGCGATGCCGGTCCCGTCGACGCGGTGGACGTGAGCGTCGACGGCGGTCGCCGATGGCGCCCGGCGACGCTGCACCGCGATCAGCGCACTCAGTTCGGCTGGCGTCAGTGGGAGTTCAACTGGACGCCGTCTCAGGACGCGTACTACACGCTTCTGGCGCGAGCCCGTGACACAGCCGGTAACATCCAGCCATTGGATCAGGAGTGGAATCCTTCCGGCTATGCGTGGAATGTCGTCCCGCGTGTGAGGATCAACGTCGTACGGGAGTTGCCCGGCGATCGTGCGCCAGCGGGGGCTCCGCCAGCGGCCTCCGTGACCGCTGTCGCGCAGCCCGCCTCGTTCAGGAGCAGCTGCGGCGTCTGCCATGAAGATGACCTCATCCGACAGCAGCGTCTTACGCGAGCCGACTGGGATCGCGAGATCGACAAGATGATCGGCTGGGGCGCGAGGCTGAGAGACGAAGATCGCGCGGGGTTCCTCGATTATCTGTCAGGCAATTTCGGTCCCCGCCCACGTTGAGTGGCAGGCGGGACCTGCTGCGCGTGCGCCGCTTCGATGTTTTCACTTCACGGTCGACACGTCGAGCGCGGGGAACGGAGTTTTCTCGGGCGGCACGACGGCCATCCAGTCGTGGATCTGCGCGAACAACGCAACGCCGTCCGCTAGTTCCTGTTCTGATCCGTCAGCAACATGTGCTCTGAACTCTTCTCGCCCTCGTGACACGCGGCCTCCCAGAACTCGTAGTTGGGCTTCCGCTTTTCCGCGGCGCGCATCGTCCAGGGCCGGGTGAACACGGTCGAATCGTCGATCGTCATTTCGTAGTTCATCGTGTCGGCGTCGACAAACGTCAGGCGTTCCGTGACGTGCGCGTGCTCGCTGAGGAAATCACCGACGACGCTCAGCCGCCCTTTCCCGTTCATGCTGGTCGTATCGATGACGAGCGTGTTGCCCTCCCAGTGCCCGCGCGCGTCTCCCATCCACAGCTTGACGGCCGAGCCGACATGCGGCCGGCCGTCGAGAGGAACGACACGGTACGCGTGATAGTCGTCCCAGACGAACACGACGGATGCCGGAGCCTGGATGATTTGAAATGGCGACGGCAGCATGGCGAGTCGTGGCGCGATCGACAAGAGACATCTGCTCTGCGTGTCGATCTGCTCAGGTCGCGTCGCGTGCTCCCACGCGGACGACTGCCGTTCCTGAAGGGCGGCGGCCCAGGGCTGATACGGCACACGGCCGTCCGGTGGGTCGACGATGCGGCTGGGGTTGCGTACGGGCGGTCCGCCGAGGCGCTGCGCGAAATCATCTCCACCCGTCATCGGGTTCGTCAGCGAGAACACGCCACCGAGGACGGCACTCCAGATGCCCTGCACGTCCGGCTGCCCGTCCGACAGACGCGCCGGCTGCCACGCCGAGATGCTCGGAGACTGAGCGCGGGGCGTTTGCTGTTCCTGCCCGAACAGAGGAACCGCCAGCAACAAGAGCGCGGCGCCAATCCGGAGACACCATGAGGTCATGTGAGAGGCTCCTTCTCCGAGATGGAAGACGACGGTGCGTGAAGTGTCATTTCTCCACGGTGATCGGATCGCCGGTCTTGTGCTCGTTGATCTGATACCGCAGGAACTGATGAACGGCGTTCAGCGCTTCCGTGTTCGCCGTGGTGATCCGAACCACTCCACCACGTTCGGTTGGTTCGAACGTGTACGTGATCTGAGCCTTGAGGCGCTGCATCGTCGCCACGCCCGGCGGCATTTCGCTGTGCGTGAGGAATGGCGCCTGAAAATCCCCCCGGCCAAACGCGTGCGCGATCTGGTTGAGGTGCGTTCGAATCTGCTCACGCGTCATCTGATCCGCCGCGTCGTTGGCACTGAGGGCAATCGCTCCGCCATTTGTAGCTAGTGTGAAATGGTGCGTGGCCGCGTCCTGGTCGAAGCCCATGGCCATCTGGCCATGTTGCTTCATCTCAACGTCTTTCTTCATCTGCGCGAGATGTTCCTCGTGGGTCATTCCGGGAGGCATGCCGAAATGCTGAGCACTGGCGGCGGCCACGACGGAGAGACTGACGAGCGTGAACGCCGTAGTGAGTCGCATTCGTGGTGTCATGGAAAGATTCTAGACCATGGAACCAACGTGCTGTCGCCGTGGACAGTTCTAACCCCGAACTTCAACTTCTGACTTCTGGCTTCCCGATCTTCCGCCCAGGAAGCCGGTGAGCGCGACGATCATCCAGAAGCCAAGCGCCAGCAGTCCCGCCGCCAGCGCGCGGACGGCACGCACCACACACCACTCGGATATTTCACAGCGGGAGGGCGTGCCCGCACTCAGCGATCCGATCGATAGTCGAAGTCTGCCGCGAAGCCGCACCGCCCGTGAACCTCCCAACGGAGGGCGCCGTCGTTGACGCGCATGACCTCGGTTTTCAGCTCATCACCTGGATGGTCGTGCCCCGGAATCCCGCACGAGACCGCGAGATCTGACGGCACCAGCGTACCGCCGCGCACAACCACGTGGTCGCCGGCGCGCATGAACCACCGGCGTGGCGCGTGGTCCAGCGAGATCCTGGCCCGTCTGACCGCGTAGACCTCGCCAATGGCGGCAGCATAGTTGCGAAGCGTGGTGCCGCCGGCTTGGCCGAGAAAGATCTCCGTCAGGGCAGCGTGCTGGTCGTCGGTGGCGGTCTCGTCGACGTAGAGGCACACTCGCCACGGCTTTCCCGCCTCGCGATCGGCATAGGAGCCGGCGAGCACGACGGAGAGCCCCGGGAGCGGAACGAGGCCACGTTCACCCTCGACAATCCGCCAGGACAAGGCGAAGTCGCACACGCCATAGCTGGAGCCGGTGGTCAGCTTCTGTCCGCCCTGCCGCCGACACGGACAGATCGCCTCACAGTTACACGCCTCGAAGTACGTGCCTGATACCCGCCAGTCAGCCATCAGAGTCCCCCGTGGGCTTGATTCAAAGCGATACGTTGATTCTAATGGCGAGCGTGGCGCAAAAGGCCCATCCGTTCACGCGTCCGCGCCACGCCGAACCAGCCGGTAGCGCCGGCTGAGCACGAAGAGCGTACACGCCAGCGCTGTAGCCAGGGCGAGCGCGATGCGCACGATGGCTACGCCGCCGGTGGCCGCCGGTTCGGGGGCGCTCGCCGAGGAGGCGGTCTCGACCACCCCGCCTGGCGATTCGAACATGGTTGCTGCCACGATTCCGGGCGGCGCCGCCTCGTCCCCCGCCGCAGGTGCGGTGGTGGCGCCGCCGCCCGCGACGAGCAGCACCCGCACGCCGCTTTCGGCCGGCATGGCGAATGTCTCGCTCTCGAGGCGCTCGCCGTCGACCACGGCTGACGCATGTATCTGTGACCCGACAGGGAGGTGGGCGAACTGCGCCCGACCGTCTGCGCCTGTGGTGGCGACCTCGACTTTCCCGCCGAGCACTTCGGCCTGCACGCTCTGGCCGCCCAGGTTGCCTGAGAACCCACCCTGGACGATGCGCACCGTGAGCGTGCCTGGCGGCAGGGCACCGTCGCGCAGCGGCATACCGGCGGCGCGCACCATGTGCGACGCGGCGTTGTCGGTCGACAAAGGCGGCGGCACCGCCTGCGCGGCGGCGATGCCGGGAACCATGACTCCAATCACCAGGATGCTCATCAGTCGCATAGAGTGCTCCGTCCAAGTGTGCTGCTTCATCGCAGCCGGTATGACAGTCCAGATAGCAGCCGCAACTCGCTCATTCCCGTATCCCGTTCGACGTCAACGGTACAGAGCAGCGACAGGGACCGGCTCAGCGTCACCGAACCGTTCGCGCTGAGCCGACGCGTCGAGGGTCGGGTCTCGATCACCAACCCGTCGCTGCGCTGGAAGCGGACGACGGACAAGGAAGTCGAATAGTCCACCGAGAGGTACGCCCCCCGGCCGATGCCGCGACCCACCGAGAGGTACTGCGAGTGGTACGGTGCGTCCGGTCTGTTAATGCGCGAGTCGGACGCCGACACGTCGAACCGGCTTCCGAACAAGTTGCCGGCATGAGCGCCGACCATCACACGGCCGGTGGGGGCGTCGTCCCGGTTGTTCCGGTCGCTCGAATAGCCTCCGTAGATGCGGACGTTGCGCGCCACTTCCACTGTGGCTCGCCCGCCGCGCGACTCGTAGCGCAGACCATCGATGGCCTGAGGCGTCAGGGGTCGGCCGTTGAGCAGATCGGCAGTCATGGTGCGCGCGTCCAGCGAGTGGCCCTGGTTGTACGTGCCCAGGAGTTCGAGCCGCGGCGCGGGCGTGACCCGGACGTTTGCGAGAAAGTAGGACAGGCCGCGGGCGGCCGTGCCGTTGGCCGGGCCGGTGACGTCGAACTCTCCGACCTGATACGCAAAGAACTTCGTTCCAGCGGGAACGAAGTTCGTGACCGCCACTACCGAACGCTCCTGCAGGGATCCCTGCCGCACCTGCGTGTATCCGATCACATGCCGGCGCAGATAGCCGCTTTCGACCGCCACATACCCGCCCTGCTTGCGAACGCCCGGCGCGTACCCCATGTCGTAGACGTTTGGTTCGAGACCCATGAACGCGCCCGCACGAACATGGGCACCCCTGGCAGACCCGTGCCGAACCTCGACGAGACCTCCCGCCAGTGCGCCGGTGGTGCCGAGGTCTGAGAGCCACATGTGGCCGGCCCGCAGGCGCAGCTGATTGCGGTTGCCCACGCGGGCGCCGACAAACGCGTCGTAGATTGAGAGCCGGGCCGGGCGGTCGACGGGGAAACGGCGCGACTGCCGGAGTTCGACACCAAACTCAGCGCCGCTGCCATCCGACTCGGGCAAACGAAAGGTCACCGCGGTGGACAGTTCACTGTCCCGCCGGGTGCTGCGACCGTCGGCTCCCCGGCTGACCGTGTCAACCATGAACGACACGCGGCCGAAGGGCCGCGGCGATGCCGTCTGCGCGGGCGCCGTTGCGGCCGTGGCAAGCACGAGGGCCACACTCATTGCGGAGCGCCTCTTCAGGAGTCGTGCGGGGTTCATGGGCTGGCCTCGGTCACGATCGTCCGTTCTGATGACAGCTGTAGCAGGCGAGCGAGTCGTAGCGATAGCCGCTGCGGCCCCTGTGCTTGTCGTCCATCCGCGTCCGGTCGTGTTCATGGCAGGTCAGGCAGGTAAAGACCTGGTAGCTCGACGTGTTCGTGTGACACGTGGCGCAGGACGTCCGGTGCGGTCCAGACGTAATCGGGAACCGATGGGTGAACGTGCCCTGTGTCCAGCTCGTGTCGGTCGCGCGGTGACAGCTCTCGCACGTGGTCGGGAACCCGGCCGCGGTATGGCTGGGCGAGGTTGTCCGGGTGTAGTTGTTGCGGTGGCATCCGACGCAGTCGCGCGCGGTGCCCTTGAACACGTTGTTCACGTGGCACGTGGCGCACGCGACCTGTGCATGGCGACCGACCAGGGCAAACACAGTCGAGTGGTTGAAGGTCGCACCGCGCCAGCTCGTGTCGGTCGCGCGATGACACGTCTCGCACGTGGTCGGGAAGCCGGCGGCGGCGTGGTTCGGCGCCGTCGTCCGGGTGTAGGCGTCGCGATGGCAGCCGACGCAGTCGCGCGGGGTGCCCTTGAAGACGTTGTTCACGTGACAGGTCGCGCAGGTCTGCTGCGCATGAGTGCCGACGAGGGCGAACACGGCGCTGTGGTTGAACCCGACGCCGCGCCAGCTCGCGTCGGTCGGCCGGTGACAGGTCTCGCACGTCATCGAGAAGCCCGCCGCCGCATGGTTTGGTGCCGTCGTCCGTGTGTAGTTGTCGCGATGACAGCCCACGCAGTCGCGTGGCGTGCCGCGATAAACGTTGTTCACGTGACAGGTGGCGCAGGTCTGCTGCGCATGGGTGCCGACGAGGGCGAACACAGCGTTGTGGTTGAACCCGACGCCGCGCCAGCTCGCGTCGGTCGGCCGGTGACAGGTCTCGCACGTCGTCGGGAAACCGGCCGCGGCATGGTTCGGTGTGGTCGTCCGCGTGTAGCTATCGCGATGACAACCGACGCAATCGCGCGGGGTGCCCTTGAATACGTTGGTGCGATGGCACGAGACGCACGTCTCGAGCGCGTGGGCCCCGATCAGGGGAAACGACGAGTTGTGGTCGAACATCGCTCCCCGGAACGTGGTTGCGCTCGGCGCGTGACAAGCCTCGCAGGTTGTGGGGAACCCCGCCGCTACGTGGTTGGGCGTCTGTGCCGTCTGGAAGTCGCGCTGATGACACGCGAAGCAGGACGTTTCCGAACTGCGGAACGAATCACCCTTGTGACAGGACTGGCACGACAGCTGCTGATGTGCGGCGTTCAGCGGCATCGCGGTCATCGTCCCGTGGTTCCACTGCACGGCCGTCCAGGCTACGGGCCGATGGCATTGCTCGCACTGCGTGCCCAGCTGGAGTTTGAATCTGTCGTCCTGCCGCCGCACCCAGTGGCAGTCGAAGCACTTGTTGGGCGTGCCTTTGTAGACGCCACTGAGGTGACACGACTCGCAAGCCACGGCTCGATGCTGTCCTTCGAGTGGAAATGACGTTTGGTTGTGGAACTGACGGTCGGTCGTCCCGAATTGCGCGTACGCCCCTGTCGTGAAGACGACGCCGCAGGCGAAGACCAGCGCCACCGCGTACCACAGCTGTGGCAGCCCGCGAGGGCTGGGCGGACGTGCGCCGCGCTCCGTCGCGCTCCACGGCTGGAGGCTCATGGGCGGTGACATGACTCGCACTTGGGGCCCAGCGCTCCACGATGCACGTCCTGGTGGCAGCCCACGCACGTGGTGGCAACGCGGTAGGTCAGCACCGGTTTCAGTGTCGCGACCCTCGCGGGAGCAGGCTTGTGGCACTGCTCGCAGCGCGGCGTGAGGTGTTTGCCCGTAAAGAAGCTTCTGAGCGTGCGCACGTTGCGGTGCGTGTAGCCAGGGATCGCGAACGTCGTCGTCGTATGGCAGGTCTCGCACGTCCGCTCGAGCTGACCGTCATGACGGTCCTCGTGGCACGTCACACAGGCGGTGCCGATTCCAGCGAGACGTCGAGCCGTCCCTCGCCCTGAGGGGAAATCTCTCGTCTCGACCTTGTGGCACGCCTCGCACGCGAGCGGCACGTGTTTGCCCGTCAGCCGGAATGCCGTTCTCTCGTGCGAGAAGCCGACGACGGCGAAGTGGGCCGTATCGACGGCATGGCACGTTTCGCACTGCGCAGGAACCTGACCGAGATGCACATCGCGATGGCAGGACGCGCACGTGGCAGACGTCTCTTTGAACCCGACCCGCACGCGCGCGGTCGTCTGTACGGTGGCCGTTGGCAGCTGGGCAGGAGCGGCCGCCGCCGTATGGCACTGCTCGCAGCGCAGCGGGGCGTGCTGGCCGTTGAAGAACGGTCGCGGCCGGGCGTGCGTGAACGCGGTCACGCCGAAGGTGCGCGCCGAATGGCAGCTTTCGCAGGTCGTTCCCAGCTCGCCGCGGTGGACGTCGGCGTGACAGGACGCGCATGCCGTGCTCAGGCCGCGGAAGTCGGCTGTCCGTATGGCGACTGGCACCCGCGGCGCCGGGGGCACCCGTGGCGCGGGGGGCACCCGTGGGGGCACCCGTGACGCAACGGCCACGGAGGGTGCGGCCTTGTGGCACGAGGCGCACATCAGGCCGGCATGCTTGTCGGCGAGCGGGAATCGCGTCGTCGAGTGATCGAACGCGCCCTTCTGGAAGCTCGATTCCGTGTGGCAGGCGCTGCAATCCTGCTTGAACGTGCCGCGATGCGGGTCAGCGTGACAGGTGGCACACGTCTGGAACGGCAGTGCGACCTTCATCGCTGGCCGGACATGACACGTGGCGCACTCCACTGTGGCGTGGCTGCCGCGCAGCGAAAACGCCGTGCGGGAGTGATCGACTCTGCGGGTACGCCACGTCTCTGGCGTGTGGCACGAGGAACAGGCCGGGCCGAATCGCGTCTCGTGAGGGTCCGTGTGGCAGTTACTGCAGGAGGCGAACTTCACCCCCTTGTAGACATTGTTCGGATGACATGTGAGACACGTCACTGTGGCGTGCGCGCCTACGAGTGGAAAGGCCGTGCGCGAATGGTCGAAGCGCTGACGTGTCTCCGCAAAACGCACTGCGGTGGTGTGACAGGTCTCGCATTTCGGCCCCAGGGCGCCCTTGTGCGAGTCGGTGTGGCAGGAAGCGCAGGAGGTCGAGACCGACAGAAACGAGCGGGTCTTGTGACAGGCCGCGCAGGTCGTGGTGAGCGACCCGTGCAGGCCATCGAGCGGAAAGCCCGTCTGGGCAGCGTGGTCGAAGCGACGCTGGTCGAACGGCCGCAGTTCGGCGTCCGCGCCCGCGTGCTCCACGTGGCATGTCACGCAGTCAGTCGTGACGTTGCGGTGGACGCCCTTCTTCTGCGCGATGCGCTCCGCGACCGGCTTGTGGCACGACAGACACTTGGTAGTCACCACCTGACTGGAAGCGGCGTGGCACGTCAGACAGTTGCGGATCCCTTCCAGGGACGCATGTGCCTTGGCCAGTCCTCCGGGCGAGACAAGCGCGCCGATCTGTGCCTCCGCCTCACGCTCGCCGAGGAGCATCATGGCGACACCGACGACGAGGACAGCCTGCCATCTGCGCATTGCACTCAGCGTCGACCTCTCATGGCGACCATCAGAAGACGAGGCGCGCGTAGCCGAAGTACGTCGCGATGCCCACGTGCAGGGCAACGATTGCAAACATGGCGTAGACCAGCGGCTGGTGGAACACGTGCCAGAGCTCGAACAGCCGGCGCGTCCGCTGCAGATGGGCAATGCGGCGGGTGATGGCGGCCCGCTCGCCCGCAAGCGACACGACCTCTTGCACGGCGCGCACGTCGGTCACAGCGGCGGTCAAGTGGCGCCGCAGTATCCAGAGTCGAACGCGCACGCGAAGCTCACCGAAGAACAGGTCGAGCATGCCGGGCGCTGCCGCGCCGGAGTGAGCCACCGCGGTGTCGAATGCGTCGAGCTCACGCTGGACGGCCGGGGTCAGGGGCCTGCTCGCGACCGCGCTCCGCGCGCGTGCGAGCTGCTGTTCGATCTCCTCGCGCGAGAGCTCGACGCCGCGAATGGTCTTCGGGATCCGGACGAAGAGATAGCGGCCGACGAACCCCGAGGCCCAGACCGTCATCATGAGCCAGTAGCCCGCGGAGATCAGTCCGTTGAACTTCAGCGAGGTATGCAGCGTGATGAGCACCGGGCCAACGACGCCGAAGAAGATGTGTACCTCGAGCCAGCCCTTCATCGTTCCCAGGCGGGACAGTCGGCGCCAGCGCTTGCGCACTTTGTAGGGGAGCGTCAAAAGCATCGCGAGGACGCCCGCGATGCCGAGCGAGAGGCCCACGGCGCCCGACGGGCGCAACAGGCGATGCGCCGGGAGATACCCGCGCGTGCCGAGGGGCGCGCGGTAGTACTCCCAGCCATCGAACAGCACCAGCACCGCCAGCGTCACCACGACGCAGAATGCCCCGGCGATCACGAGCACATGTCCCAGCGCGCGCGTCGGCGCGCCGGCGCCTGCTACTGGCGTCGCTGCAGGCGTGCGCAAGGCGTTCATCGGGCTGGCGACTGCGTTCATGCGTCAGGCCTCGAGCACGCAGTCCCCGGTGGCCCGGGACACGCACGGCAGAATGAAGCCAGCCGCGCGATCGGCCGGATCGAGGAAGTCCGACTGGCAGTCCGCATCTCCGTCGGCGAGCCGCGTGCGGCAGGCCTGGCACACGCCGGCGCGGCAGGAAGAGATGATGGGCACGCCTTCGGCCTCGGCGAGCTCGAGCAGCGTGTCGGCTGAGCCCGCGCTGGTCGTTCGGCCCGTGACGGAGAACGTCACGCGGTGTGCGCAGGCGCGAACAGCCTCAGCTGCAGGGGCGACGGCGGGCGCGTTGAGCACCGTAGCCGCGGCCGCCGTCTGGAACTCCTCGAACCGCACCTGTGATGCGGGTACGCCCATCTCGGCCAGCGCCGCCTTCAGGTCGACGATCATCGGGCCCGGGCCGCAGAGGCAGAAGATCGTGTGCGCGGGATCTGCGGCAGCCTGTCGAAGCATGGCGGCATCGATTCGGCCGGTTTGCCAGCGCGTCTGGGCCGAGGGCTCCGTTAGCGTGAGCACGACGCGCACGTGCGGGTGGCGTTCGGCGATGACCTGAAGTTCGTGCAGGAACGCGACGTCCTGCTCGCTGCGGGCCGAGTAGAGCAGGGTCAGCGGCCGCGTCGGATCAGAGGTGATCGCGTACCGCATCATCGAGAGCAGCGGTGTGATGCCAATCCCGCCCGCGACGAGCGCGATCGGACGGTCGTCACCCGAGGGGTATACGAATCTGCCCGCCGGGCGGTTGATGGCGAGGAGAGAGCCCGTCCGGACAGTCGCGTGCAGCGTGCTCGAGACCAGTCCCTGCCGACGAATCGAGATCTCGAGGTAGCCGCGCGCGTCAGGCGACGAGCTGATCGAGTAGCAGCGCACGTGCGGCTTGCCATCGACCTGCACGCGAACCGCGATGAACTGTCCGGCGGCGAACTCAAATCCCTCAGGCCGCGACAGGCGGAACGTCTTGATCCCGTTCGCCTCATCGAGCACGGCCAGCACCGGCGTGCTCACGAAACCGCTGGATCCTCGAGAAGCGGGAAGCGTGCTCGTTGTGGGGCTTGGGGTGGCGGAACCTGCTGGAGGCTTGGCAAGCGCCGCGGGACGCGAAGAATGTGGCCCTGGGACGCCGGGCGCGGGCCGGGTGGGTGGTGGCGCGAGCACCTCGCACGCCACGAACCAGACGCCGTGTGCCGCCAGCGTCAGGGCGAGCGCGAGAGGCGACGACCATATCCACGGAAGCGCCACGAAGGCAAACGACGGGAACACAAACGGGCTGAAGCTCGCGCCCCCCGCCCGGTGACGACGGAGCATCGCCGCGGCGAGGTGCACAGCCGTCAGGGAGGCGGGGACAGCAGTGTCGGTCAGTGGCACAGTTGGGAATCCGGAACTGCCAGGTGGTCGCAAGGTGCGTTCCGGTTCGGGCACTTGCATTGCGCACGCGTCGGCGCTGCGAGAATTGGGGGTTGTCGTGGTGCGGGAAAATTCGCGGCGCGCTCGCCGCAAACGCTTTTCGCGGTGCGGATTACGGAACTGCAGGCCGGTTCACTGCGAGCGGCTCGCTTTCTTGCGGCGACAAACCGGTCCGCGCGCGTCGTGCCACTGAACGCCCGAGCACTGGCCGAACTGCAGCGTTGGACTACACGGGTTGCCAACGCAGCTGGCGTGATCGTCGGCCACAACCATCCGTCCGGCGAACTCCAACCTTCGCCGGAAGATATGATCCTGTGTGCGAGACTGCGGAACGCAGCGAGCATCCTTGGGATCGACTTGCTCGATTTCGTGATCGTCGGGGACGGTCGCTACTACTCCTTTCAGGAAGCGGGCCGATGAGAGCGGCGATTTACGCTCGCGTCTCAACGTTCGATCAGGAGCCGGAGAACCAGCAAGTTGAACTGCGGCGATACGTGGAGGCCCGCGGCTGGGCCTCCGCCGAATTCGTAGATCGGGGGGTGAGCGGCGCGAAGGATCGTCGTCCCGCCCTCGACGCGCTGGTCCGCGATGCGAAGCGCAGACGTTTCGATGTGCTCGTGTGCTGGCGTCTGGATCGGCTCGGTCGTAACCTGCGACACCTGATTCTGCTGCTCGACGAGCTGGCTGCTCTCGGTGGGGCCTTCGTATCGCTGGCCGAGGGGATCGACGCTACAACGCCCGCAGGACGCCTCCAATTGCCGCTCGCCGACTGGGTCTTTCGCCTTCGACCGCCCACCGTTGGCTGTCCCGGAAAACCTCCCCGGAATCGACCTCCAAACCCGCTAGAATCCTCGGCAACTCGGGGGTGCGATTCCGCACCCCCGTGCCTCACCAATCAGGTGTTTTCCGGGACGTGCCGACTACAATCCCAAGAATCGCAGAAGGGGAGAAATCATGCGAAACCGAGCGGTTGCGACGATCTTGGTGTCTTTGCTTTCCTTCGGGTCTCAGCTTCATGCACAAGTGGACTCTTCCTCGTGCGCCAGCTCATTGGACGACCTGAGACGCAGAGCCGATGACGCCCAAGACGTAGCGAATGAAGCAAAGTCGGCACAAGAGGAGTTCGACTCAAAGCGTGATGACTTTAACCGCTGCCGCCGTTTTCCGGAGGTTTACGACTTGTTCAAAGATGGATGCCAAAATCGACTGCGAGCGGCTCGGAGTGCATCCGACGATCTTGACAGTGCCGTATCAACCCTACGAGGCGACCTCGATGATGTGGATAGTGCCGTTCGCGACGTGGCAAGCTCCTGTGGAGTGTCAACGACTCAGACGACGATACCAGGTGTAAGCGATGCGCATCAGCCATTCTGTCGAATAATTCGCCGTTATCGAGGGACCTTGGGCGCTGATCGCGTCCTTGCCTCCTGTCAGCAGAACATGACTGCCGCCGAATGCAACGCATGTTTGTCGGCTCAATGAGGCCCTGACCTTGACGCTTGCACAGGCCGTCGCTGCCATCATCGGAGCCATCGTCGGAGGCGTCTGGATCGGCATCCAGATCTACTCGTGGCTTTCACGCAGGCCTCGTCTGGAAGCCACTATCCGAGGCGGCACCTACGCTACCGATCCTCGTTATTTCCGTGAGGTGATTCGCAATGCGAGCAGCGTCGTGTATCAAGGCGATTCCAAGACGCTCAAGGCGCTGTCTGGATTGGTGGAAGACATTACTAAGGAGCGTCACCCGACAGGTTTTGGGCCTGAACCAAACGTTTTTTATGAAGTGGTGATCAAAAATCGCGGCAGCACGACCCTACAATCTGTTCGCCTCATTACGTCGTTTGTTGACTCCGCAAGAATCATCCGCCACGCAGAACCAAGCGAACTGTTGTTGGACCTTTCTGGAGTAAAGCAGCAGACCATATCGATCGGAGCACTTGGTCCCGGTGATGAAGTCACGGTTCACGCTTGGGGCCAATCGATGGGAATCGTCTACCAGTTTCGCTTGACTCATGCGGATGGTCACGGCCGAATCAAAGGCCGGGATGAGCGGGTCAAGTCGATGATCAAGGACGGATAGAACCCTAGACGTTTTGTGCTTATCCGGTTGTTTCAGCAGACCCCAACATGTTGCGATCAGCCGGTGTTGACCGGCACGTCCCGAGCACCCCGAATCTGTCGGTAGGGCGTCGGGGCGCGGCCCGCCCCAAGCCCGAGCAACGTCTGAAAGGCGGCCATCGGGTTCTGACCTGCCGGGCGATTTTCGGACCACTTGAAGCTTGAGAGAATGGCGCCCTCGGAGAAACGAGGGAGCCGTGAAGAAGACCCGATTCAGCGAAGAGCAAATGGTCACGATCCTCCGCGAGGCCGATCAGCGGCCGGTGC
>JBGOTP010000031.1:0-22657 GCA_041476545.1 Vicinamibacteria bacterium
CGGAAGGTGCGCAAATGTCAGACATGATTTGGTCATGGCCCAGGCAGTGCGCGGAACGGTCGTCTCCGCTGATACTCGTCGCACCTCGAGCCAGTCGGTCGTCCCGTTGTTGAACCCTTCGATGGTCGAAAACGCCACGTCAAATCCGTAACGCGTCAGAAGCGTTTTGGCTTCTGCCGTAAGGTCGCCGCCAGGGTAGGCGAACAGCTTCGGTGCCATGCCTGTCTCCGTCTCGATTCGATCGCGGCACATCCGAATCTCGCGTTCAAGACGACCGCTGTCAATCTTGGACATCAGCGGGTGCGTGTGCGTGTGCCCACCGTAGGTGGTCAGATCCATCGTCGCGCGCACTTCGTTCCAGTTCATGGTCTGGCGGTCAACAGCGAAGGCCGACGGCGGGACGCGCAGGGCCAGGACGATCTCGTCCATGGCGCGTTCCTTCACATCGTCCGGAACGCTCTTCAGGTACTGTTTGCATGCGCGGATGAAGCGGTCCTTCCCCGACCGCCTGAGGCTGCAGCGCCGCTCGGGCAGCCATGGGAGCGACACACGATCGACCCGGGTGGCCTGCACCGCGAGATACAAGCGATCCCACCAGAACAGGCGCGGATGGTCAACGTAATCGGTGCTCAGAAAGACGACTGCCGGCATTCCAAGCTGCTTCAGTACAGGGTACACGATGTCGTGATAGTCACGATTGCCGTCGTCGAACGTCAAGAGAACGGGCGGCTTGGCGCGCGACGGCTGTCGCGCGGACTCCCGGAGCATCTCTGGGCCGATGACATGGCAATTGGCCGACAGCCATTCCATCTGCCGCCGAAACTGGTCGACGCCAAGGTGTGGGAACGGGTCGTTTCTCCGCCCGACGCGGTGGTACATGAGGACGAGACACCCAGGTTGCCGCATCCGAGCCGAGAGTCGCCACCCCCACGATGAGGCAATGGCTCGCTTGATCGCCCAACTGAAGTAGGACATCTGACTATGACGCCAGTTCGGCGCGGGCGATGATCGACTTCTGCATGCGCCTATCTCTTAGCAAGGAGCTCTCCTGAACACGCGGTCGCCGGAGAAACCTCTCCAGCTGAAGTTCTCTGAGCCACATCGCAGGGTTTGCAAGACAGACCAGGATGTGGATTCAAGACCAGAAGTCTTTCCTTCGGTCGACTAAAGTCGTCTAAATCGTCGCTATTTCTGGACCTGCCTGAACTCGTGCAAATACGACACGTCGCCGCTCCAGCGCGCCCGCCCGACGAGGGTGACCGCAGGGGCTCGCTGGTGATAGCGACGACTCACCCAGCCAGCGACCGGGTCGTCACTTCCCCGTAACATGGTCACCGACAGCCGCGGATCGAGTTTCACTAGGACCTGCCCCAAGCCCGTCTCAATCTCGTACTCGTGCTCGCTCCGCGCGCGGGTCGCGCACGTCTCCGAGACGTGAAAGTAGATAGTCACGTCGTGGCCGGCCCGCGCGGACAGGTCGTCCTGCACTGTCACGAGGCCGGCCTCGGGGCCAAGCGCGATCGTCCGTCGGTGACGGACCGGATCGGCGAGACGCTGATAGCCATCGTGTTCGCCGGCAACCCTGACCGGGCTTCCGTTGGGCTCCCACGCCGTGCAGCGGGCTGCCGCTCGTTGTTTCCATAGGAAGAGGCCGGCCATCGTCGACTGGTCCTGGCCGTCAATCACCACGGTGTTGTGGGCGGGCGTACTGCGGAAGTAGGCCCGCCAGGCCGGGAACGTGAAGTAGTCGTACGTCCCTGGATCCACGAGCACTTCCCTGCCGAACGCTCGCAACGTGAAGCTCAAGGCGTCCGCATGCCCGTGTGCGGCAATGGCCCCGAACCCGAGTTCCCCGCAGTCGAAGACCACACTGAGCGCGTCCGCCCGACGTCGATCGCCTGCCTGGAGCAAGTAGTACCCCGAATCGGGAAAAGCCCTGGAAACCAGCTTCTGCGTCGACGGCACGGCAATCCTGTCGTAGGCCGACCGGCTCTCCCGGCCGAGCAGCCACATCGTCGATTCGCGATAGGTGCCCGTCTGAGCCTTGAGCCGCGCAGCGTCGAATACGACGGCGCCCGTGCAGAGCAGGTCCTCGACGTCCGCTCCGCCATCCCCGAGGTCGAGTACGTACCCATCGTCACAATCGCCAAAGTACGATGGGTGGTCGGCGCCTTCGC
The DNA here is from genome assembly GCA_041476545.1 of Vicinamibacteria bacterium. Taxonomy (GTDB): domain Bacteria; phylum Acidobacteriota; class Vicinamibacteria; order Vicinamibacterales; family CAVVIG01; genus JBGOTP01. The sequence goes on from JBGOTP010000031.1 coordinate 2,178, forward strand.
AATACGCGCCCGCGAATTCGAGCATGCGCTCGAGGCGATTCCAATAAGCGGCGGGAAACTCCCGCCCGGTGCGGCGGCCGGCTATGCCCGCGATCAGGTAGAACTGCAGCACGAACAGGTGGTAGCCGAACGCCTGTTCTCGTGTGCACCCGTCCGGATACGTTTGCGCGAGAATCTCATCGCAGAGGATGCCGTAACTCTCGTCACGCCAGCGATCGGCGCCGGGCATCTGGCGAAAGTAGCTCGAGCCAACGAAAACACCCGCCGCCTCCCCGACCCGGTGGTTGTTGGCTGAGGAGCCGCACGAGTACTTGCGCGTGATGTCCCAGTGGTGAAGGAAGATCGAGTGCCACAGCCGCCGACCGAGCTCGCCCTCGACAAGGCCGGACTCGCGCACGAGATCAATGGCCCAGACCCAGTTAATCAGGCGGATGCTGAGCTCCAGCGGGCTCCGCCAATTCATGCCGCGCCCGAATGGGTTTTGATTGAGCCACGAGGACAACTGTTCAACAACCGCCGACGCGTACCGCAAATCCCCGCTGGCGCGGTAGGCGCGCCCAAGAACGACCAGGTGATGATGACGGTTCGGTTCCCACACGACCTTGCAGTCGCCGGTTACCGCATGATCGCGGTAGTCGATTGAGGGCGCAAACGTCATGGGAGCGCCGCGCCCGCTCTCGTGGTCTCTGTTCCAGTCGATGGGATCGCCAAGGTGACGGTCGTGGATATTGAAGAAACTGAGTCTATGTTCGGCGATCCGATCGGCCCTCTGGAGCAGCCGATCGCGCCACTCCTGTTCGACCGTCCCGGCAGGCGCTTGGGACCATTCGGCAACCTGCAGATCCGACACGCGAAAGCCGGGTTCCTGCGTCTCGACGGTCCCGCTCGGCGCCGAGGGATGCCCCGCGAGCGCAAAGCGGGGGCGGTCGGTTACGTCACGCAGGCTGGATCGGATGCGCCAGCCGACTTCATCGGCCGACATCGCGCGAAGCCGCTCGGCGTACCAGGACAACGGCTGCATAGTCGCTCAGTCTCCTGTAGTGAACGGGCTGATTCTGGAATCCGTGCATGAACGAGTCGGCAAGTCGGTCGGATTTCCCGCAAAAAGGCTTCCAGGGCTCTGTCGAATCCAAGGTTCGTCGACAAGGTCCGACAAACTCTCTGTATTCAAATGCTTTGAGCGACGCTTCTATTCACCGGCCATCGGCCGGCCTTTCAAAAGGCCTTCAGATGGTTGACTGATGTCATCGTCAAGGACGTTTTTGAACGTCACAAAGGTCGCTGGCCGGCTGACCTCGCTGACCGCGGCATGCGCGCGTAATATATTCGAATTCATTCCGAAAAACCTGCGAATTCGAGTCTGCGTGGTCGCGGACGCGGTTGGACAGCAGATTAAAGAACGCCGTTCGGCAGACGTGTCGGAACGCCCCCTCAAAAACCCCAATAACGCCGCGCCATCGATGTGGCACAAGGTGCGCACTACAGCTCGGTATCTCATTCGTATGGCCAACTCGGGAGCGAGTGCCACACGAGCTGAGAGCCGCGGGGCGGCAACCGTCCACCGGCATGAGTGCTTACTGTCAGTCACAGGAGAGAGTGGAGGCAATGCGATGAAATTGAGAACGGTGTTATGCGCAAGTCTGGTCACATTGATGCTGCCGCTGGCTGCATCAGCAACGCCACTGGTTGTATACGGAACCATAAACAATGGCGACGCGCCGAATTTCTGGACCGTGACAGTTGGCGCCGGTGGTGCGGACGTCTCGATCACGACAGAAGGGTCTCCGCTCACCCACTCAGGGAATCAGCTCGACACCCAGCTGTTTCTGTTCGACGACGCTTACATGGGTCTGCTCGCCAACGACAACATCGACTATCCCTTCGACGAGTCGTCACTCATCACCTGGCACTTGGACGCTGGGGTCTACCACCTGGCAGTGTCGCTGTACGGCACGGACCCCTTGAGTGATCCGGGTCCCATTTTCCCAGCCGATTACCTCTCCAGCACTCCGGTCGGGGCGACTGGCCCTGGAGGAGAGAGCCCGTACAACGGCAACTGGACCGCACCGCTGAACGGGTATCCCTACAATGGCGACTACATCCTCACATTCGATGGGGTCGAGTCGGCCACGGTACCGAACCCTGAACCAGCCAGCCTAACTCTCTTCGGCACGGGCGCAGTGGGCCTGGTTGGTCGCCTGTGGCGGCGTCGGAAGTCGATGCAGTAAACGAATCGTCTCCTCTTGACTTGTCACTGACGGCAGGCGGGGCAGGGCCGCTCACCAGAGCAGCCCCTGCCCCGTCCGTTTTGTAGCCCGACTCAGGGGTCGCCATGCGAGGCCCGGTTTCCGAGAGAAAAATCCGCCGGCAGGAAGAGTTCCCACTCCAGATCGCGTCAGACATCGTCGAACCCCATTACTTTCGATGACCGGGTCGCGGCATCGACAGGAACGTGAATTGCACAGTCATGGCTACCAGGTGACCCGACCGGCCGGTCGTGGGGGGCCATGCTGTTCTTCCGCGTTATCAGCGAAAGCGAGATCTCTCAATGCCCGACCGTCATGTGCTCTCGACCTCACTCCTCCTGCTTGCCCTCGCGGTGGTGACAGGCTGTTCCCGCAATCCCGAGGCGGCCAAGCGGAAGTACCTGGAGAGGGGTGATACGTACTTTCAGCAGCAGAAGTACGACGCTGCGTTGATCGAGTATCGAAACGCCGTCCAACAGGATCCCCGTTTCGGCGAGGCACGGTTCAAGCTTGCGCAGACGTACTACAAGCGGGGCGATGCGCCCAACGCGGTGAGCGAAGCGGTCCGGGCGGCCGACCTCCTTCCCGATCGCGTCGACGCGCAGATGCAGGCGGCGCGGTTCCTGATCCTCGCGCGCAAATTCGCGGACGCGCGGGCGCGCGCGGAGCACGTCCTCCAGCTGGATCCGACACACATTCAAGCGCAGATCGCACTCGGCAACGCACTGGCCGGGCTGCAGGACCTCGAGGGCGCGATCGCCCAGATTGAGGAGGCTGTCCGCCTCGACCCGGACCGAAGCACGTCGTACACCAGTCTCGGTACCCTGCAGGCGGCACACGGTGATCTGCCTGCGGCAGAGCAAGCCTTCCGCAAGGCCATCAGTCGCGACCAGAAATCCGTGCTCGCGCGGTTGACCCTGGCGCAGTTCTTGTGGCAGGCCGGTCGGCTCGATGAAGCCGAGCACACGATGAAAGGTGCGCTCGCACTCGAGCCAACGAGCGTGGTCGCCAACCGCACGATCGCGGCGTTCTATGGGTCTACCAAGCGTCCAGACCAGGCCGAGCCGTTCTTGAAGGCAGCAGTCGCGGCGGACGGTTCCGCGGCGGGCCGGCTCACGCTGGCAGACTATTACATCTCCCGCGATCGTCCTTCAGACGCCATCGCGATTCTCGAATCGCTGGCGTCGGACGCGAAGCTGGGCGGGGCAGCGCGCACCCGTCGCGCCATCCTGCATCAGCGTGCCGGCGAACTCGACCTCGCCGACCGCGTGATCGCGGACGTGCTGGCGAAGGAACCCAAGAACGTTCAGGCGTTGCTCGTGAAAGCGGACCTTCTCATGCGGCACAAAAAGCCCGAGGAGGCGCTGACGGCGGTGGACGCCGCGATTGCCTCGGATTCCCGCTCGGCGAACGCGCAGTTCGCGCGCGGGCGCATTCTCGTGGCCGTGAACCGGCCCGAGGACGCGAAGCGCGCCTTCAACGAGGTCCTCAAGCTCAATCCCCGGGCGGACGCCGCACAGGTCGAACTCGCGCGTCTGCACTTGAAGAGCGGCGCCACGGAAGCCTCCGTGGCCCTGGCCGGAGACGCTGTCAAGACGAATCCGCGCAGTCTCGAGGCGCGGGTGGTGCTCGCGCGCGGTCTGATGATTCATGGCGACATGGCGCAGGCGGAAGCCCTCATCAAGAAGCTCGTCGCCAACGCACCCGATGCGGCGGTCGTCCACGCCCAGATGGGCGTGCTTCTCACGCTGAAGAAGGATCCGAAAGCCGCGTCCATCGAGTTCGACCGCGCGCTGTCACTCGATCCATTTCAGCTCGAGGCCGTGGACGGGCTCATCCGACTGGACGTGGCGGCAGGGCGCATCGCGCAAGCGAGGGGCCGCGTCGAAGCACTCGTGGCGCGAGCGCCCCAAAACCCCGGGCTGCTGCTCCTCGGCGCACGCACGTTCATGATCACCAAGGATGCCAAACGCGCGGAAGCGCTCCTCGTGCAGGCCATCACCGTCGATCCCGCGATGCTGGCGGCATACTCCATGCTCGGTCAGATCTATCTCGGGCAGGGCCGACTCGACGAGGCGCGTCGGGAATTCGAAAAGCTCGCGGAGCAGCAGTCACCTCCCGTGGCCGCCTTGACGATGGTCGGGATTATTCAGCAGACGCAGCTCCGTACAGCCGACGCGCGCCGGACATTCGAACGAGTGCTGCAGCTCGACGCTCGGGCTGCCGTGGCAGCCAATAACCTGGCTTGGATGTACACAGAAGCCGGCGAGAACCTCGACATCGCCCTGCAGCTCGCGCAAACAGCAAAGGCCGCCCTTCCCAACCAGTCCGACGTCGACGACACGCTGGGCTGGATCTACTATCAAAAGCATCTGCTGCCCCAGGCGATCACCGCCATGCGGCATAGCGTCGAGCTGCAGCCGTCAAACGCGACGTATCAGTATCACCTCGGTCTGGCCTACGCAAGGAGCGGCGACAACTCCCGCGCCCGCCGCGCGCTCGAAACCGCGCTCAAGCTCAACCCGACGTTCGAAGGCGCCGTCGAGGCCTCAACGACCATCGCGAGCCTTCGCGAGTCGGGCGACATCACCGCCCCGCGGCCGAGATAGCACGACGATTGAGAGAGAGTCCCATGCACATGTCGAAGCGGCTGGCTTGCGCGCTGACCGTACTTGTCGCCAGTTTGCTCTTCCTCTACCGGGACGTCCTCTTCTGGTTGATGAACGACTGGGAGCTGGACGGTAATTACTCGCATGGCTGGCTGGTCGTACCGATTGCGCTCTATCTTGTCTGGGAGCGTCGCGATCGCCTTCGGGCCGCACAACGGCGCCCGAGCGCCTGGGGACTGGTTGCGCTCCTCGGCTGTCTCGCGATGCTGGCGGCGGGCACGATTGCGGCGGAAACGTTTTCGGCTCGGCTTTCTCTCGTCGGCACAATCGTCGCCGGCATCTGGTTCGTCGCGGGCCGCGAGCACGTCCGCATCCTGTGGTTCCCCCTCGTGTTCCTGCTGCTGATGATCCCGATCCCTCAGATCATCTTCAACCGTATTACCTTCCCGTTACAGCTCGTCGCCTCTACGTTCGGCGAACGCGCCTTGTCGCTCCTCGGGATTCCCGTGTTGCGCGAAGGGAACCTCATCATGCTGGAGAATGTGAGCCTGGATGTCGCCGAGGCGTGCAGTGGAATCCGTTCGCTGATCTCGCTCTTCACGTTGAGCGTCCTGTACGGGTATTTCACCAGAACCTCGCCTGTCGTCCGCGTCGTGCTTCTCCTCGCGACGGTACCGATTGCCATCGCGGCCAACGGCTGTCGAGTCGCCGCGACCGGCATCGCCGCTCATTTCTTTGGCAGCCAGGCCGCCGAGGGATTCTCTCACCTCGCCGCCGGGTGGGTCTTGTTTCTCATAGCGGGCGGAGCCGTGATCACCGTGAAGCTTCTCGCGGACCTCTGTGTCCGGCGCTTCACGATCGGCGCGCCGACACTGCCGGCGTCGGCGAAGGGGTGCGCATGACCGGACGGATCTTTATCGTGGCTCTCGTTCTTGCGCTGGGCGCAGGCGTGCTCAAAGGGATCTCAAGGCCCGAACAGCCACCAACGAGAGCACCACTTCGCGAGCTGGCGTTCCAGATCGGCGGCTGGAAAGGACAGGACCAGGCAGACTTCGACGCAAAAACCCTCGCGGTCCTCGGAGTCGACGACTACATCACCCGGCTCTACGTCGCCGCGGATCACCACCCTGTTTCGTTGTACATCGGCTACTACCAGAGCCAGCGCACTGGCAGCACGATACATTCGCCAATGAATTGCCTGCCCGGATCGGGATGGCAGCCCCTTGAAACCAGCACTGAACAGCTCGTCGTGGAGGGCGCGTCAGGCCGGCCGAACCCTATCACCATCAATCGCTACCTCGTGCAGAAGGGACTACAGCGCCACGTCGTCCTCTTCTGGTACCAGATGCACGGGCGCGTGATTGCGAGCGAATACACCAACAAGTTCTTTCTGATCCGCGACGCCGTGCAGCTCAACAGGACCGACGGCGCTCTCGTCCGTGTCATCGTGCCGATCGCCGAGAGCGAAGGCGTGCAGGCAACCGATGACGCCGCGCGCGCATTCGTGCGCGCCGTTTTCCCGCGGCTCAGCGCTCACCTGCCGACGTAGGCCGGCCTCGAACGCGAATGGCCATGGCTCCCGACCACCCGCGCACAGCCTTCGCCTGGCGATGCCCGCTCCGAGCGCTTGAGAGCCATCGAGAGACCAAAGGCGTCGCGGCGAACGACTTCGGGCGCCGTGGCCGCGGATCCCAATCGCGGGCCATGCCATAAGTCGTTGACTATGAACCGGATCCCGGCTGGTCCTACAGGAATTCAATCGGAGAGTTTCTTGCTAGATTCCGAGGAGGGTAAACGATCGGACACAGCCTGAGAGCCGACTGGACACCATGCACCGAACGACTTCGATTCGCCCCGACACACAACTGAGCCAGTCGCCCGTCCCTCGGTCCGGCGATAGGCTCGAGTCGGTCGAAGGCATCATCCTCGCGGGAGAATATCACTGGACCGGTTCGCTCTTTGAGGAGTTGCGTCCGCGACCCCTGCTTCCCGTCGCGCAGACTGCGCTCGTCGAGCACGTGCTCAGTTGGATGTGCCAAGGGGGCGTGCATGATACGACCATCTGTGCCAACGGTTCGACCCCCGCGCTCCGCAACTATCTGAAGGATGGACGGCAGTTCTCGATGGATCTCTTTTACTACGAGGACGGAACACCGCGCGGCGCGGCTGGCTGTGTGAAAGATGCAGCTGTCCGAAGCGATGCGCAGACCCTTATTGTGGCCGATGGAGCGTCAATACCAGTCGTCGACTTGAGCGAGCTCGTCGCGCAGCACCGTCGAACGGGCGCGGCGCTAACCATCGTCGCGCACCGGCGGGAGTCCAGGAGCGATGGCACGCCGCTACTCCACCCCGCGGGCGTCTATGTGTTCGAGCGCGAAATCCTGGAGGCCATTCCAGCCATCAGTTTTCAAGACATCAAAGAGAATCTGATTCCGAAGCTTCATCGCGATGGGCACCGCGTCGAGGTGTACCCGGTCGCCGAACTTTCGCCGCGGGTCTTGAATGCCGACTCCTATCTCGCCATCAACCATTGGATGATCACTCGCCTGACGTTCGCTGCTGCGTCGAATGACTCGGCCACCAATGGCCGATGGCGCGAACTGATAGCGGACGCGAGCGCGTGGGTCGATCCAGACGCCATGATTCTCGGCCCCGTCATTCTCGGTCCCGGAGTGCGCGTGTATGGAGGAGCCACAATTGTCGGACCCACGTCGATCGGCGCCGGCACGACGATCGGACCGTCCGCGGTCGTCACTCGCTCAGTCACCTGGAACAATTGCGTGATTGGCGAGCGTGCAATTGTGGATCGCTGCGTCGTCGCCGACGATGGGGCTGTGGCGCCAGGCAGCGCCCTGTCCAGCGCGATTCGAACGAGCAAACCGACTCACGGGTGAGCCGGAATGCAGGCAGCGCCACTAGCGGTTTCACAGCCACGCCGACGCCTGCATCGTTCATGGAAATCTGCGTCGCCACGACATCCACGCTCGTCTGCATTCGAGTTCTAAAAAAGTCCTAAAGATGCTAGGATTCAACGTCCTCGGGAGCCATTCTGAGCCTGTCATCGGTCCGAATATCCCAAGATCCCAAGATCCCAAGATAGGTCACTTCAATGGGGCTCTCGTGACGGTAGGAATTCCCCGCCGCAGTCGTACCGTAGCGATCGTGTTGCCGACGCACAATCGGTCTCATCTGGTTGGACGGGCGATAAAGAGCGTTCTGGCCCAAACCCACACTGCCTGGGAGCTGCTCGTTGTCGACGACGGTTCCACGGACTCCACGCGAGATGTAATCGCTGGTTTCCACGATCCCCGCATTCGCTATCTCCGAAACGAGCAGCCGAGCGGGCCTTCCGGGGCGCGCAACACCGGGATCCTCGCTGCTCCCCCGAGTGACTTCCTCGCGTTTTTGGACGATGACGATGAGTGGCTACCACGCAAACTTGAACTCCAGCTTGACGTGTTTGAAACGAGTCCGGTGCCACTTGCCGCAGTGGGCTGTGGTCGAATCGAGTACTCGGGCGGAGAACCGGAAATTCACGTGCCGCAGTATCGGGGCGAGGTGTTTGAACATCTTTTGGCCCGTCGTGCGCGCGGCTATGGGGCCCAACTTATTGTCGTGCGGCGGCAACCCGGGGTAAAAGACTTGCTCTTCGATACCGACCTTCGCTGCCTCGAGGACTTGGACTACAGCATGCGGTTGGCTCGGTTGGCGCAATTTGACTATGTTCCTGAACCGCTCGCGAGGCTCTACCGCGATTACGGCGGGACACATGCTTGGAACGCGGAAGCCGCAATCCGTGGGTACGAGCAACTGGAGCGAAAGCACGAGCGCGAGCTCGATTCGCGCCCCTCGGTGCGGAGCTACTATTACGTTTGCATGGCGCACAATCTCGCAAAGTTGCGGCGAATGCGCGAGTGTCGCCAGCGGCTTAGGCAGGCGCTACCCGGAAGTCGTGAGCGTCTACGTTTGTTTTCTTGGTATGCAGCGGCATTGATCGGGACGGTAGCCGTTCGGGCCGTCGCACGCTTCCTTCCTATCCGCCCGCCCAAAGAGAGTCCTGCGCCGCCCAGGGCAAACTAGAGTTTACGGGGGCTACCACTCGTCGGCGTGACGGCGCGGTCGCTCGAGATCCCCCACAACAAGCACCTGTCGTTCTGCGACTTCGTGTTCCAGAAGACCCCGGCAAACGCGGCCATCTGCTCCTCGACCACGTCGTTCGCGATTGCGTCGCCCGAGGCGAAGTCGACACGTCAACCTCGTCACTGACTCGAATTGGCACACGTTCAACCGGTCGCTCCACGGCCGCGCAAGTCACGCCGTCATTCGTGCAAAAGTGCTACTCCGTCCCTTCTATCGGGGGAGTACGCCAAGTCCTTCGACCAACGCCGTGGACCATCCGGCGGCGGCATTTTCTCAGACAAAAGGTCGCGGAATCGCTGACCATGTTCACGATCAACGTTCACCGCAGGAGTCACCCTTCCCCCAAACCTGTGATTTCGTAACAAGTTAGCGTTGAAGCGCGAGTCCGTCGTCACCGGGACAGTTTTTGCTCACTACAGCCTGGAACAGGGAGCCAGGTTTCACACGACCACTACGCCGAGAAATGACCATTTTCCCGATCATTATTGATTCGAAGCCGGCCTATCTAGGTGAAGCCGATGGTTCCATTTCATTGGCGTTGCTGCCCTATGGGCAGACCACGTTGCTGGCGCACTTGAGTGAGCGTCTGCTGGCTGCAACCCGACGAAGGGTGCTCGTACTTCGAACCTTCGACGCTGACCACCACTACGAGGAAGCGATCGCAGCGGTCGGCGCGAGTGACGCGAGCATGGGTATCGAGCAATTCACCGCGCGGGTCGCCACATTCGAGCCATCCGACTGGCTGCTCTTGGTCGATCCCCGGTGCTTTCCAGGGGAAGGCGTGGACCCATCGCCTCTGCTTGAAGGGCTCTCTGAAACTCCGCGCATTGCGCGCCACCTCGTGGCCCTCGACTGGAACTCTGGCGGCACCAACGAGCGTGTTGAATTCGACGCGCACGGACATGTGCGACGTGTGCAGCGGTACTACGATGGGGTGACATGGACCGTCACCGCCGGCGTGTCGTGTTCGCTCGTACCTGTCTCGTCGCTATCGATGTCGACGACGCTGCCTTTTGAATCATTGATGGCGTTCCGGCGCGAGCTGGCCTCGCAGGCCGCACCGAGCCGAGATGTCCCCATGTCCGGTCCGGTCTTCGATCTGCGCACGGAACGCGGCCTCCTGCGGCTGAACGAGCGGATCCTCCTCCAGCACATGTCGCCAGTGGCGACGCGTCAGCAACACGCGCTCCCCGCACATTTGAAGGGGACCCGTATTCATCCGTCCGCGCGCCTGATGGGGCCTGTGGTGATGCACGATGACGTGGTGATCGATGAAGACGTCACGGTGATCGGGCCCACGGTCATCGGGGCGCGGTCTCACCTCCATCGAGGGGCGGTCGTGGCGCAGTCGGTCGTGGCGGCAGGTACGATCCTCCCGCCGGGCACGGTCGTCCGCCACCGCGTTGTGTCAGATCCCCTCCAGAACCCAGGGGGCCAGGCCCACCCGTCCGATTCTCAGGGGCACGACACCGACGCCGAGGCCGTGGAGCTGCACGGAGAGGCTCGGGCGCACAGCGCATATCCGGTCATCAAAGAAACGATTGAAGCGGTGCTCGCGGGTGTTTCGCTCGTGATTCTCACTCCGCTCATGCTGTTGATCGCGGCGCTCGTCAAGATCGAGTCTCGCGGTCCGGTGTTTTACGGCGACCCTCGCGAGGCGAAGAATGGAAAGTTGTTTCGCTGCTACAAATTTCGAACGATGTTCGTGGGCGCGGACGCCGTGCAGCGCGACCTGATGGGGACCAACCAGGTCGACGGCCCTCAGTTCAAGTTGGATCGGGATCCAAGGGTGACACGCCTCGGACGTTGGCTGCGAACGCTCAGTCTCGACGAACTACCGCAATTGATCAACGTGGCGCTCAGGCAGATGAGTCTCGTGGGACCACGGCCCTCACCGTTTCGCGAGAACCAGATGTGCGTGCCCTGGCGCGAGGCGCGGCTCTCGGTGCGGCCGGGAATCACCGGTCTCTGGCAGGTGTGTCGCCACAACCGGGCGTCTGGCGACTTCCAGCAGTGGATCTACTACGACATCAAGTATGTGAGAAACATGTCGTTCTGGGTCGATCTCAAGATTCTGATTGCCACCGTCCTAACACTTGGAGGTAAAGGTCACGTGCCGCTGTCTTGGATCATCTCTTCCCACTCGCGGGAGCACGTATGAGCCCGCAAATCGACACCCATGGCGCTCAGGCGGTTCTCGCGCCGCCAGGCACCGCTGACCTTGTGGCTGCCTCGCCCTCCGCGATGAACGACCTTGTCCAGCAGCTTCGTGAGATGAGTCTCCGAGGACTCTCGCGAATGTACAGCCAGAGAGACCGACTCTTTGTCTTCCGGCTTCGCCGCACTCCCGGTGGCATTGTTCAAGAGGGGTTGAGTCCACGGTACACAGCCATCACCTTGATCGGGCTCGCTGCGCTGCCGGAGAAGACGGTCGGAACGGTGCTCGGCGGCGACAGCCGCCACGACGTGTGCGCACGGATCCTCGAGGACGCAGCCTCCAGCAATAGTCTTGGCGATGTCGCCCTCAGCCTGTTTGCGGCCGGTCTCGTCGGTCACGAGAATCTGGACCCGGCCGTGACCCGCCTGGCGGCATTGCAACCACTAGAGGGTGCGCACCCTGTCGTCGAGGTCGCGTGGCTGCTGACAGCCCTTTCGGAAGTTCCATCCGCGAACCGCGAACACCTTCGAGACCATGTGGCCGAGCGGCTGATGTCGACCTTCCATCCCGGCTCGAAGCTGTTTCCGCACACCATGGGTCGGGCGGGCGGGGCCCGTTCTCATGTTTCCTGCTTTGCGGATCTCATCTATCCCATCCAGGCGCTCGCCAAGTACGCCGCGGCAACTGGCAGCCAGCGCGCGCTCGACATCGCGAGTGCGTGCGCGACCCGTCTGTGCGACCTTCAGGGCGCGGGGGGGCAATGGTGGTGGCACTACGACTATCGCTCTGGACGGGTGATCGAGGAGTATCCCGTTTACGCGATTCACCAGGATGCGATGGGACCAATGGGATTGCGCGCCCTTGTTGAGGCGGGCGGCCCGGATTTCAGCCATCACATTCACCGTGGCCTGATGTGGCTCGGAGCCGCACCCGAGCTGAACGGCGGCTCGCTCATCGACAAACAGGCCGACCTCGTTTGGCGTAAGGTCTGCCGCCGCGAGCCGCGCAAGGCCGTGCGCTACCTGCAGGCGACGGCGTCTCGAATCCATCCTGCCGGGCGAATTCCAGCGGTGGATTTCATTTTCCCTGCTCGGCGTATCGACTTCGAGGACCGACCGTATCATCTGGGCTGGCTGCTCTACGCGTGGTCTGGATGGACAGGACGACTGTCGTCCATGTCCCCGGAGCGCTCACAGTGATCGCCGTCGGTATTGCCGACCCGCCCCGCCTGGCGCAGGACGTGCCCATCCGAACGATCCTGGGCATCCCCATCGCGGCCCTCTCTTTGCAAGCGGCGTTGGACTACATCGACGACGCCATCCATTGTCGTCGGCGTCTGCAGATCGGGGTCGTCAATGCGGCGAAGATCGTCAACATGGCTCGTGACAAGGAGCTGCGTGAGAGCGTGCTGTCGTCGGACATCGTGTTTGCCGACGGCATGTCCGTCGTGTGGGCAAGCCGAGTCCTCTCGAACGCCCTGCCTGAACGTGTGGCCGGCATCGACTTGATGCTGGGAATACTCGAGCGTGGTCACACGCGCGGCTACCGCGTGTTCTGCCTGGGCGCCTCGGCCGACGTGCTCCGCACTGTGGTGACGCGCATCGAACGCGACTATGCCAACGTCCGCGTCGTCGGCGCTCACCATGGATATTTCGATCGCCGCGACGAACCGGACGTCGCGCGGCAGATTGCCGATGCCGCACCCGACGTGCTGTTTGTCGCCATGACGTCGCCCAAGAAGGAGGAGTTTCTAGCTCGTTGGAGCGCACAGCTGGGGGTGCCTGTCTGCCACGGCGTCGGTGGTTCTTTTGACGTTCTTGCCGGAAAAGTCCAACGTGCGCCTCAGGTCTGGCAGCGGCTGGGACTCGAGTGGCTCTATCGGGTCAAGCAGGAGCCGCGCCGGCTCTGGCGACGGTACCTGGTCACCAACACCTTGTTCTGCGTGCTCGTCGCCCGAGAGTGGCTCCGTGTCGTGGAAGGTCACGAGCGCCCCTTCGCCGGAGTTAAGAAGTCATGAGCGTTACTGCCGACACCTGGAATCAGCCCCTTGCGTTGAGGCCGACCTGGACGTGGCGACGAATCGCCCACGCGTCTTTGCCAGTTCACCTCGGCATTGTTCTAGCCGTTGCGCTGATCCTTCGCGCAACCTGCTTCATTGTGTCAAACGTCGATCCAGTCCCGCGCCAGATGGAAGAAGACTCCTACGGCTACGTGACGCTTGCCTCGAACCTGTTACTCGGAAACGGCTTCGCTCGAGCGCACGCAGCCCCCGGGGGTGAGGCGAGTTGGCTTCCGGAACTGTGCCGTACGCCGGGCTACCCCGTAGTGGTCGCCTTCCTTCAGCGCGTGACTGGTCAGCCACTCGCGGCGACTGTCATTGCCCAGCACGTCGTCTCGATCGCGCTTTGCGGACTGCTGACGGTGATTTGCCGCAGGCGATTCGGAGCTCCGGCCGGCCTTGTGGCCGGCGGTCTTCTGGCACTCGACTTTCACGGCGTGGCGCTGGCGAACATGCTCTTGACCGAAGCGTTCTTCAGCCCGTTGTTGTTCCTGGCCGCTCTCGGCACGGCCCGGCTCCTCGTTCGGCCGTCGCAGCCACTTGCCTTGCTGACGGGCGGGATCATCGCGGCGAGCGCACTCATCAAGCCGACCACATGGGTGCTCGCGCCGATTCTGGGAATTGGACTCCTGATCCTCGGCGCTCGCCGTCGAGATCGGAGCATGGTTCTGGCAGCCGTCACGCTAGTTCTCGCCGGAGCGGTGCCAGTCGCGGCGTGGATCAACCGGAACGGGCAGGTTGCGGGGCAGTACACGTTTAGCGTCATCCCCAGGTACCAACTGCTGGAGGAACACGCGACGGGGGCTCTGGCGCGAGCCGAGCACCTGCCTCTCGAGGAAGCCCGCGAGCGACTAGTCGCCGCTACTGGTATAAGCGCGCAACGCATCCGCTATTCGGCGCTGTCGGCGAACGAAGAGGCGAGAGTGCGGAACGTTGCCCTCGAGACGATCTGGCAAAACAGGTCTGCCTTTGTTGTCGAGACCGCGCTTCGTTCGACGAACACATTGTTTGGTCCAGACAAGAACCTGCTGACGGTGCTAGGCCTACCTCCCCTGAGCCTTCACGTTTTCGGCAGCGATGACGCCTCCTTATCGGTCTCCCCTTGGTTATCAGTGGGCCTGCTCATCGCGCAGGTGCTGTGGCTGGGCGCGCTTTACGCGCTGGTCTTGCGGACCCTTCTCCAGATGGTTCGACCGAGGCGCGTTCCCCCTCTGGTGTGGACGTGTCTTGCGCTTGCAGCGTTTGTGATTCTCCCGTCGCTCGGGGCGCCCGGCGAGCCGCGGTACCGCTGGCCGGCGATCCCGCTCCTCATCATCGTCGGGGTCGCTTCCTTGGGCAACACGTCGGAGGCAGCGCGCGGACGCGCGGCTGTCACTTCGGTTACTGAAGACTAAAGGTGAAGATATGACACTTAAGTCCAGCCACATGTGGAAGGAATCGACCTCCACCGCGCGGCGGCTCAGCCCCACGGCTCGTGTGGTCTCGAAAGGGTCGCCCTCCAGCGAGGGCCGGGTCAGGATCGCCGTGCTGATCCCCTGCCACAACGAAGAGCTGACAGTCGGCAAGGTTGTCGATGATTTCTGCCGGGAGCTTCCCGATGCGCTGGTCGTTGTCTTGGACAACTGCTGCACCGACCAAACAGCCGCCATCGCCGCCAGCCACGGCGCAACGATCATCAAAGAGCCGCGTCAGGGCAAGGGATTCGTGGTCGAGAGCATGTTCGACCGAGTCGACGCTGACGTATACGTGATGGTTGACGGGGACGACACCTACGCTGCGGAATCGGTGCACGGTCTGCTCCAGCCGATTCTCTCCGGGGATGCGGACATGGTGGTGGGCACCCGATTGCAGATCCACACGGAGCAGTCGTTTCGGCCGCTTCACGTGCTGGGAAACAACCTGGTGCGCCGATTGGTCAACTTGGTGGGCCACGCTCAGCTGACCGACATCATGAGCGGATATCGAGCCATGACGCATCGCGTCGCGTCCCGCCTGCCGATTGTCTCGTCGGGTTTCGAGATCGAGACCGAGATGACCCTTCAGATGCTCTATTACCGGATGAAGATTGTCGAAGTCCAAATCCCGTACCGCGAGCGGCCGACCGGAAGTGTGAGCAAGCTGAGGACTTTTTACGACGGCTTTCGAGTACTTTGGAAGATCTTCACCCTCTTCCGGAGCTTCAAGCCGCTCACCTTCTTTGGCGGTCTTGGGATCGCGATGATGGCGCTGGCGCTTCTCGCGGGAATCGTCCCGATCCACGACTACCTCTCGGATCCGAACCACTACGTAAGTCATGTGCCCCGAGCCATTCTCGCGACCGGTCTGGTCATTCTGTCCGCCGGTTGCAGCTTCATGGGTGTACTTCTGCACGCCTTCAATTGGCGTCTCATGGAGATGCACAACGTGATGACACGCAGGCGGTGAGAGGATGCACGACTTGAACGTCACGTTCTGGAAAATTCCAATGCGATCGGACGATCTTAAAACATGACGCGCCGACGGCTCGTCCTCATAAACGTTGCGAAGGCTTCGTGCGTCGCGGTCTTCTTGTATTTGCTCGCGCGAAAGAATCTGATTTCGGTTGACGCGATGGGCCGTGCGCTGACCCAGTGGAATCACACGTTGCCGGCCTTCGCACTCTTGTCACTCACACCCGTGCTGGGAATCATTCGCTGGCGGTGGCTTCTTGCGGCGCAGAACATCCACCTCTCGTGGCTACGAACGACGCAGCTTACTCTGGTCGGCATGTTCTTTAACATGGTGCTGCCTGGTTCGGTGAGCGGCGACGTCCTGAAGGGCTGGCACGTAGCGCGAGACGCCCAAGGGCGTGGCGCGCAGGCCTTCGGAAGTGTTGTGTTCGACCGCGTCATGGGGCTGTCTGCCTTGGTTATGTTGTCGGCGGGCGCCCTCCTCTTGGGAGTCCATTCGCCATGGGCAGCCCGGCTGGCCGGCATCATCACGGTCTTCGGCGTCGCGGCGGCTGTCGCCGTGCTCGTGTTCTTCGGTTATCTGTTTACGGTCGGCGAGCTCAATGATCCGTTGCTCCGCATCCTTGTCCGGACGGAACGAAAGTGCGCCGCCGCCGGCGTTTTCAGGCGAACCTACGAGAGCATCCGATCTTACCGTGCGCACCGTCAAATCGTGATTCGTGCGGTCGTGCTATCAATCATCATTCACGGCCTCGTGGGGCTGGCCTGTTTTCAGTTTGCTTGTGCCCTCGGCGAGACTCGCCTTTCGCCCCTGTCCCTGATGGCAGTCGTTCCCCTCGGGCTGTTGGTCACAGCGATCCCTATTTCCCCGGGGGCAGTCGGGACCGGTCATGCTGCGTTTCTGAGTTTGTTCCGCGTTCTGGGCTCTGAACGAGGAGCGGATGTCTTCAGTCTGTATCTGCTCTTCCAGTTTGTCGTTGGAGGACTCGGCGGGGTGGTCTACGTGTGGTTGCGGAACCACGATCGGGCGACCGACCTCGCTGGGCGGACCACGAGCACCTTATCGATCGTCGAGTCGTTTCACGGCAGCGCAGACTTTAGCGCTTGACGGCGAAGTGACAGAGCCCCTGGTCATCAGACATGAAGCAATCCATTAAGACGAAATACGCGTACATCCTGGCCGCGAGCCATTCCGGTTCGACATTGCTCGCCATGCTGTTGAATTCGCACCCGGACGTGGCGACAGTCGGCGAACTGACGTCAGGCGCGCACCGAACGCTCGACGGCTATCGCTGCTCGTGCCGGGAGCTGCTGACGGAATGTCGGTTCTGGCGGACGATCACCGCTGCAATGCAGCAGCACCATCCAGCCTTCAATTTGTCCAACTTCGGCATTCAATTCGAGGTTGAGTCGCCGCGGTGGCTCGCGCGACTGTTGCGCATCGAGCATCGGGGCAGGTTTCTCGAGGCCTGCCGGGACGCCGTACTGGCACTCTCGCCGTCCTGGCGCCGGCACTTCGCCCGCACGGCCGCCACGTGCGAGGAACTTGCGGGTCAGGTCCTCGGGCTCTCCGGCGCTCGCGTGCTCGTCGACTCGTCGAAGCTAGCGCATCGGCTGAAGTTTGTCCGGCGCATTGCCGGCCTGGATCTCAAGGTGATCCATCTGGTACGTGACGGGCGAGCGGTGGCTCTCACCTACATGGACACGGACAACTTCGCGGATTCGAGCGACCCGTCGCTCAGGCGCGGAGGACGAGGACCGGATGGCCCGCCGCAGCAACGAACGCTTCACATGGAACACGCCGCCGATGAATGGCGGCGCTCCGTGCGATCCGCCGAGTTTGCGCTGGCGTGTCTCGACCGCACGCAGTGGATGCAGGTGCGCTACGAGGACCTCTGCTCGCGCCCCGACGAAACGCTGGCTCGGATCATCGCCTTTCTGGAGCTTGACCCCGCGAAGATCGTCAAACCTTTCCGCGCCGTCGAGCACCATGTCGTCGGCAACGGCATGCGCATGGACTCTGGCTCCGAGATTCGCCTGGACGAACGCTGGAAATCAGTCCTGGACGAATCCGACCTGGCCACCTTCGAGCGCATCGCTGGCGCCATGAACCGACGCTACAGCGCGGCTCCAGTCGAGTCTTGCTCGCACGACTACGCTGCGAATCTGCTGGGCGCGGCAGGCAGACCATAGTCTGCCTGTTGGATCCATTTATTCCTCTCATCGACGACTTATTCCTCTCATTGACGACGGATGGAACAGCTGTTAGCTGTAACGCTTGTATTGTGAGTCACTTACGCCCTATTTCGGCCTCGTAGCCAGGTGGACAGCTCTTTGCTTTCTCCTTGGAGGATGACCTGCACCGCGGGAGGACTGAACCGCTTGGCCACTGGATGCCGCCGACTTCGCCGATTCGCGAAGGCCTTGTGCCGATCTAACACGCCGACATGATCCGCGAAACCCTACTCTGGGCCTTGGTTGCCGGCACCGTCATGTACGCATGGGTGGACTGGTTCCGGGCGTTGCTGGTGCTCATCCTGCTCATGGCCGTTTACCAGCATCCCGACATGCCCAGGGAATTGGCGGGCCTGCAGGGGTTGAACCCTTGGAATGTCCTGCTGGTCGGCGTCTGCCTCGCGTGGCTGGCCACGCGTTGGCGTGCGGGCAAGCCGTGGGACCTGCCTCGACCTATCACACTGTTACTGCTGATGTATGCCGGGCTCATGCTGGTCAGCTCGATCCGCGCGATTGTCGACCCCAATATGATGGCGAACCGGTTTTCGACAGTCGAAACAACCGGACAGATCGTCGGTGAACTTCTGTTCAACACCTTCAAGTGGATGATCTTGCCGATCCTGCTCTTCGATGGGTGCCGCGATCGGCGCCGTTTGAACGAAGCGCTCTTCTGCGTCCTGGCCGTGTATGTGCTCATCGCGTTGCAGGTCGCGAAGTACATGCCGCCACAGTTCGCGGTCGACGGTGACACCCTCGCCCGCCGCGCGATCCGCGTGCTGGAAGTGGGCGTTGGCTATCACCGCGTGAACCTCTCCGCGATGCTGGCGGGTGCCTCGTGGGCCGTGTTCGCCACTCGGATTCAAATGAGCACCTGGCGGGCACGTCTGTTCACCGCAGTGACAGCGCTTTTCGTCGTCTATGCCCAAGCCATGACGGCCGGCCGAGCGGGCTACGTCGCGTGGGTTCTGGTCGGCCTCACGTTGTGCGTCTTGAGGTGGCGCCGATACCTGCTTGGCGTGCCAGTGATGATCCTCGCGATAGTGACCGTGGCTCCCGGCGTCAGCCAACGGATGCTTGCGGGGTTCTCAGAAGACACTCGTGACTCGAACCCGCGCGTCGAGCAGCAGTCGGACGGGGTGGTCGACTACGCCAACGACGCAAACAAACTGGATGCGTATACGGTCACATCCGGACGGTCGGTCATCTGGCCCTTCGTCATTGCCAAAATCGAGCAGGCACCATGGGTGGGCTACGGCCGCATGGCCATGCAGCGTACTCGGTTGACGCAAGACCTCTGGGAGCGGTATGGGGAACCGTTCCCCCATCCTCACAACGCATACCTGGAGCTTCTGCTCGATAGCGGCGTGATCGGGGCCGCGTGCGTGCTCCCGTTCTACATCGCGATCACGTTTCAAGCGATGACCCTGTTCCGAGACTCTCGGAGTCCGACGTGTGTGGCGGTCGGCGGCGCGTGTCTGGCGGTCGTACTGTCCCTGCTCTATGGGGCTATCGGAAGCCAGACGTTCTATCCAAGGGAAGGATGGATGGGGATGTGGTGTCTGATCGGGCTGATGTTGCGTGTGCGCGTGCAACGATCACAGGCACTCTCCGCGCTTCAGGGATGCGGGCCCTCGGCGCCCGCGCGCTCTTTCACGTCGAGTCGCAACGACGTCAGAGGTGTCTCCGGCCAGCCCCCCGATCGCCCGATTCCCCACATGGACGATGTGTTGTGGCACGACATCGTGGCCATTCCCGTGCCATCAACCCAAGCAGCATGAAATTGACCTCGTCGACGAGGAAGATTGGAACTCCCCTCCGGTGAGCAAAATGAGGATCGCCACGTTATCAAGCACGCGGCAATTGCCGTTTGTCGGGATCGCGCCGCCCGCAGCGGCGAGCACCCACGTTACCAAATCGACGGCCGGCGACGGTCGTGAGCGGCTGATTCACAACGTGATGTGGAGCTGGGCCGGTCACGCCGTGTTCATCGCGACCGGTTTCGTGATGCCGCGGTTCATCGACGGCCACCTCGGCCAGACGAGTCTCGGGATCTGGGATTTCGGATGGTCAATCGTCAGCTACTTCGGGCTGGCCGAGATCGGTATCGGGTCCTCTGTGAACCGTTATGTCGCCAAGTACCGGGCAGTGAAGGATACAGAGGCGTTGCGTCGGACCGTCTCGTCGGTCAACTGTTTTCAGATAGTCTCCGGCTGCGTCATCCTGATCGTGACCTCGCTCGTCGTGTGGAGGTTTTCGGAGCTGTTCGGCGCGCGGCTTGCCGACCGCACCGGTGACGCCCGGTGGATCCTGGCATTCCTCGGAGCCTCCATTGCGATCCAGACGGCTTTCGATTCCTTCCGAGGCGTGATCACCGGATGCCATCGCTGGGATCTCCACAATTCGATCAACGCCGGCTCTCAGGCCCTCACGACTGTTGCGATGATGGTGGCGATCAGTGCCGGCGGTGGGCTGCCAACACTCGCGGCCGTGTACTTCTGCGGGACGGTCCTGACGGAGGGCACGCGGTTCATCGTCGCCCGCCGAGTGTGCCCCGAGTTACTCCTTCGATGGCGGTATGTCTCTGTCGCAGAGATACGGACACTC
>JBGOTP010000032.1:0-22535 GCA_041476545.1 Vicinamibacteria bacterium
AATGGTGAGCCGGGACGGAATCGAACCGTCAACCCGCAGATTAAGAGTCTGCTGCTCTGCCAATTGAGCTACCGGCCCAATCGAGGATCGAATTGGGGAAACCGTGGCAAGCGAAAGAAGCGATTCTAGCACAGCCGATTCGCGCTACACTCATGCCGGGGCGCGCCCGTAGCTCAGATGGATAGAGCGACAGGCTTCGAACCTGTAGGCCGGGGGTTCGATCCCCTCCGGGCGCACCATCTCCTCTTCGCTGCCCTTCTCACTTTTTACTTCTAACTTTTCACTTCCCAAACACGTCCGCCACCGGCGTAATCCGAATCCGGTCGGCCGCGATGTTCAGTCTCAATGCGCCGATCGTCTGATCCTCATCGAGCAACGCCTTCGGCTTCTCGCCGTCGTACCGGATGGCGGAGAACGAGTCGGCCGAGAGGGCCTGCTTCAGCGCCGTGGCATCCTTTGCGATGATGACGACCGAGAGCCGATCCGTCGGCAGGTGCTGCTTGAGAGCGGCATTGACCCGATCGACCGTCAGCGCCTGGAGGGCATCGCGCATGTACTTGGTAAATTCGCCGATCTTGTAAAAGCGCGAATCGAGCGCGTAGCCAAGCTGCTGGTCCTGCCTCGCGGTCATCACGTACACGTTCTTCATCAGGTAGTCGCGCGTCGTCTCGAACGCCTCCTTGGTCAGTCCGCTCTGCACCATGTCGCGGAATTCGCGGACCGCGATCCGCAACGCCATGTGCGCGTTGGCCGGCACGACGGGCCGGATCCAGATCTCGAAGAGCTGCCGGCGGCGGACAATATTTGGATCCGGAAAGAACTGGAACATGCCACGCGGAAACGCCTCGATGTACGCGTAGTCGCCGTAGTTCATGCCTCGGATTTCGCGGATGCGCTGATAGAGCTTTCCCGACGAGATCCGGTGCTCGCCGAGCCAGGCGCGCGCCACCGACAGCGCCGCGAAGTCCGGATCCCCGCGCCTGACGTCGATCGGAAAGCCCAGCGACATCGCCGTCGCCCGCGTGTCCTTCTCGATAATCTCGACCTCCACGCCCGCAAGCGCGGACGGCGTGATGCTCGGCGCCGGCGCCGCCGGGCCTTCCGGCAGCGTTGCCATGCTGGCCTGGACGAGGCGAATCAGATTGTCCGGCGCATCGCCGCTGATGCCGATCGTCAGGTTGGCTCGCGTGTACATCGTCTGTGCGAACTGCTTCACATCGTCGAGGGTGATGGCGCGGATGCCCGCAACCGTTCCGAGCGCGGGATGACCGTACGGAGTGCCTCGAAAGATATTGACCTGCAGCCGCTCCTTGCCGAGTTCCTCCTCGTTGTTGGAGCGAAGGTCCTGCACGAGCGCGTTCAGCTGCGCGTCCTTCAGCCGGCGGAAATCCTCTTCGCGGAGACCGGGACTGAGGAGCTGCGGCAGACCGATCGACAGAAAGGTCTGCCAGCGATCCTTGTGGATGACGCCCGTGAACGTCGTCATCTCCTTGTCGGTCTGGCTGCCGAACGACCCCGCCATCGGATACAGCGCCGCCTGGATCTCCTCGATCGTCAGGGCCTTCGAGCCAGCCCTCGTCATCATGGCGGCGGTGAGCGCCGCGAGGCCTTCTTTACCGGCGGGATCGTGGGCGGAGCCCACCGTGAAGAGCAGCTTGATGTTCAACTGTGGGAGGACCGACTTCTGCAATTCCAGAGGAATGCCCCGCGCATTCGAGCGCCCGGCAGGGGTTGCCACGGTGAGCGGGGGAGGCGTCTTGCGCACATCGGCCGTCGCGGCCGCCACGGGAGGCGCGACCGTTCCGAGCGAGGGCAGGCGCTCGATGTCGGCCGGGAGCGCTCCCTGCGACAGCGTGGTCACGATCAAGCCGCTGTCGGTGAAGTATTTTCTGGCCGCGGCCTGAAGATCGGCAGGTGTGATGGCATCGATCGTCCGGAAGTAATTGTTGATCGTGTCGAACGAACGCCGGAACGAAACATATGACGCGGTGATGGACGCCACGCGCTCCGTGCTGTCGAAGGTCCGCGCAAGACTGTACCGGCCGAACGATTTGGCATCGGCGAGCCGCGCCGGTGTCACTGTCGAGGCGCGCGCCTGCGCGATGGTCTTGAGAATCTCGTCGCGCACATATGGCACGTCGGCGGCGCGCTTGACCCTGGCGACAACCGTGAACATCGACGGGTCGACGTTCGACGGCGGATCTGGACGCAGCGAATCCACCTTCTGCTCGGTGACGACGAGCTTCTTGTAGAGATCCGACGTGCGATCGAAGGAGAGCGCCGCGATCATCTCCATTGCGGCCGTGTCCTTGCCGTTCTCGTCGAAGGCCGGTCCGGGGAAGCCGATGGAGATGATCGGCAGCGTCTCGCTGTCCCATGGCACGTGCACGTACTTCGGACCGTTTGGCGGCGGCTCTTTGGGAATGGCGGTCGGTGCGGCTGTGCCCGCCTGCGACGCTTTCCAGGGGCCCCAGTATTTCTCGATCATCGGCAGCACCTGCTGCGCGGTGACGTCGCCGGCGACGATGACGGTCGTGAACTGTGGACGGTACCAGCGATCGAAGAATACCTTCGAGTAGGCGTACTCGTTCGGCATGTTCTCGATGTCTTGAATGAAGCCCATCGTCGTGTGCTTGTAGGTGTGCGACTGATAGAACCGGGCGCGCTCGACTTCGGACAGCTTCTGCATCGGATCGGCGCTGTTCTTGTTGTATTCGCCGAGAATCGCCCGCGCTTCGGTCTTGAAATCGGACTCCGAGTACGACAGGTTCTGAAACATGTCGGCGTACACGCGCAGGACGGTGTCGAGGTCCTCCTTCGCGAACGTGGCGTAGAAGTGCGTGGCGTCGTCGCCCGTGCCCGCGTTGTCGCGCGCCCCGGCTTTCGACATGACAGCCTGGAATACGTCGGGTGGCGTGTTCGGGGTGCCGCGAAACATCAGGTGCTCGAAGAAGTGGGCGAAGCCGGACTTGCCCGGCTCGACTTCATTGCGCGATCCCGTTTGAACCGGAATCTGGAGACTCACGAGATTGGGGAAGCCCGTCGGCACGACAATCACCTTCAGCCCGTTGGCGAGCGTCGTCTCGGTTGCCCTGAACGGAAGAATGTTGGGCAGCGTGTCGGCGCGTCCCGCGCGCGGAGGCGCCGGTGACTGCGCGGCAAGGGTGACGGTGGAGACCAGGGCCAGGACGGCCATTACTCGGCGTGAACGCATCGTTCCCTCTCTTCTCTGAATGAGGTAGTCTAAGTCAGTTGCGCCCGTAGCTCAGCTGGATAGAGCGTTGGCCTCCGAAGCCAAAGGTCCCGCGTTCGAATCGCGGCGGGCGCACCAGCCTTCGCTCGCGACCGGTGGTCGCGAGCTTCGGCTGGGCAAGCCAGGGAATTTCCCAATTACCCGATTTCTCGATTACCCGATTTCTCGCTTGGCATATTTCTCGAGCCTCGCCAAATTGATCCCCTTCGATTTTCTGACCGCGGACCACAGATCGCCAACGGATTGAAAGCGCGCCGGCGCCGTCGCGATCGTGAAGTCTTCGCGCCGCACGCCGTCGTGCACTTCTTTCCACGTCAACGGTGTCGACACCCCCGCGTAGTCGCTTGCCCGCGCGCTGTAGGCGGTCGCCAGCGTCTTGCCCTGAATATTCTGCAGGTAGTCGACGTAGACCGTCTTGCCACGCGCTTTGACGAAGCGCTCAACGGTGGCCTGTTTCGGATGCTTCCGGGCGACGACGGTGGCGACAATCTGGCAGAGGAGCAGACCGGCCTCGTACGGCGTCTTCGGAGGGAGCGGGAGATAGATGTGTAGGCCGTCGGCGCCGGACGTCTTGGGCACGCCGACCGCGCCGAGGTCGACGAGTTCTTCGTGAATCCAACGCGCCACATCGAGCACCTGCGGAAACGTGACCCCGTCCGACGGATCGAGATCGAGCGCCACGTAGTCGGCGCAGTCGAGCGACTGCACGCGCGAGAACCAGGGATCCTGCGAGATGGCCGCGAGCTGCGTCATGTGCAGCAGCGTGGCCAGATCGCCGCCCACAAACTGTTCGCGCGGCTCGTCGCCGACCGGAACGGTTTCCACTCGCACGCCGGCGGGAACGTGTTGCGCCCGATGCTGGTAGAAGGGCGCGCCCGCGACGCCGTTCGGATACCGCTTCATGACGAGGGGACGATCGGCGACCGCCGGCAGGATGAATGGTGCGACCTGGGCGTAGTAGCGCAGGAGATCGCCCTTGGTGAATTTCTGTCGAGGCCAGAAGATCTTGCGGAGATTCGTGACGGACAACTGCGAGCCATCGGGCAAATCAAGGACGCCGTCGCCGCGTCCTTTCTCGATCGCGTGGAGCTCGTCGACAATCGCCGCTGACGCGCCCGTGGTGTCTGTCTTTGACGCCTCGATCGTAGTGTCCGGCTCGATGTGGACGGTCCCTTTTCTGTGGCCCGCCTTCAGGCGGCGGACCGTTCCCTCTGTGGCGTCCGCCTTCAGGCGGACTGTAGACGTCACCCGCGCGGTTCTCTCACGAATGATGTCGCCCGGCTTTTTGTCGTCGCGCAACCCGAGATAGACCGGATGGCGCAGATTGCCGTCGCTCGTCCACTCGGTGAACTTCACCTGCGCGACGAGTGTCGGCCGCACCCAGTGAGGCCGCTCGTTGCCGCGTGGCCGCTCTCGGAATGGGCACTTCTCCGTCTCGAGCGGCTGCAGAAGTTTCATGAGTCGCGCCAGCTCACGCTCGTCGAAGCCGGTTCCGGTATGCCCGACGCAGGTCAATAGGCGGCCTCCGCGTTGCGTGGCGTCTCGAGGCTCATACACTCCTAGCAGCAACGCGCCGAAGTGCGCACGCGTTTCCCGCGGCTCGGTCCACCCCCCGACGACGAATTCCTGTTCGTGGACGATCTTGAGCTTGCGCCAGTCGGGTGAGCGCTTGCCGGACGCGTAGCGCGAATCGGCCCGCTTGGCAATCACGCCCTCCCACCCGCTGGCCAGCGCACGCCTGTAGAGGGCGCGGCCGTCACCGTGCACGATCTCGCTCACACGGAGAAGGGGCGACCCCGTTCGGGCGAACACGCGGTCGAGGGCGGCGCGCCGCTCGACGAGCGGGAGGCCCCGAAGGTCGGCGTCGCCTTCGCGGAGCAGATCGAAGGCGATGAATGCGACGTGCGCGGGCCCCGGATCGGGTGGACGCCCCCGCGCGAGATCCGACCGACGATGAGGGGTCCGTCCTCCGACGTTGATGCGGCCCTGGAGTTGCTGAAATCCTGCCGGGTGCCCCTTGGGATCGAGCGCCACGATCTCGCCGTCGAGGACGATCGGCGCGTTCAGTTTCTGTTGTTGCGCCCAGACCTCGAGCGCGGACGTAATCTCAGGAAACTGCCCGCCCTTCTCGTTGCCAAGACGCGACCAGAGGTGCACACGACCTCCCGCGGGTGGCACGTCGGCGATCGCGCGAATCCCGTCGTACTTGGGTTCGTACACGAGCTGCGGGTCGTCGAGCGGGGCATCCGCGAGCGATGCGAGCATCGGCTTCAGCATGCGGTCTGGTCCGCGACATCGTATCAGGGCTGAGGGCTGAGGGCTGACAGCTGAGGTTATTGCGAGGCGTATCGGTCCGGGAATTCGAGGCCTTCCGACAACTGGACGCTCATGCGACGCGTGGCCTTGTCGCGGTACATGCGCGCGTCGGCGTCGGCAAGCAGCGCCTCGTGCGTATCCGCGTCGTGCGGATAGATGGCGGCGCCCGCACTGACCGTGACCGTGACGGTTCTGCCGGCCCCGGCGTCGATCTCGATCTCCGCGACCCGCTGCTGCAGCTCCAGGCGTTTGGTCTCGGCCGCCTCCCGCGTGCAATCGGGCAGCACCACGATGAATTCGTCTCCCGCGTACCGCACGCAGAGATCGTACGGCCGAAGCGACGTCTGCAGGGCGGCCGCGATGTGGCGAAGCGCCGCATCGCCCACGTGGTGGCCGTAGGTATCGTTGATGGCCTTGAAGGCGTCCACATCCATGACGATGACCGCCACGTCGCTCTCGAGGCGCTCCGCGCGGGACAGTTCGCGCGAGAGGTGCACGAACATCGAGCGCCGGTTCGGGAGCGATGTCAACGGATCGGTCAGCGAGTCTTCCTGCGTCTGCTCGAACACGATCGAGTTGTACAGGACCGCGCCGGCCTGTTCCGCCACGCGCTCGAGCAGGCGTCGATGATCCTCCGTGTACCGATGACGCTCGGTGTCATACAGGGCCAGGCAGCCGATGAACGTGCCGTTGACGGACAGGGGACAGATGAGCGCCGACTTCAGCTCCGTCTGCACCTCGACGCCGGCGGCGTTGAACGCGATGCGCGGATCGGCGTTGACGAGCGTCTGGCCGTTGCGTGCGACCCAGCCCGCGAGTCCATCGTCTTTGTCGAGTGTCGCGTTCAGCAGCCGGGGCGCGTCAATGCCGGAGGCAAAGCGGCACTCGAGCGTGTCGCCGCCCAGTTGCTGGAGGAAGAGCGCGCATCCGGACCACGGAATCAGCTTCGCAAGCTTGGCGGAGACGAGCGTCATCGTATCGGAGACACCCAGACATGTGCCCAGGCTCTGCGCAATGTCGTAGAGCGCGTAGATTTCGCGGTGCGCGATGGCGATGTGTTCGAACGCGCTCGACGTCCCGAGCGAGATCGAGCCCGCTGGCGTTGCTCCGGTGGCCGACCGAGACGTTCTGGCCATCGGTGTCGCGGGCGGTTCCGCCTCCGGCGATTCGGCTAGCAGGCGCGGCATGATGGCGATGAAGGTGTCGACGAGTCCCGGATCGAGGGCGCGTCCCGCCTCGTGCTTCAGCAAACCAAGGGCGGCGCTGTGACCGAGCGCTTTGTGATACGGGCGTTCCGTCGTCACGGCATCGTAGTAGTCGACAATCGTGAGAATGCGCGCGCCAACGGGAATGGCCTCGCCGGCAAGGCCCTGCGGATAACCGTGGCCGTCCCATCGCTCGTGGTGACTGAGAATGAGGGGGGCGACCGGATAGGGAAACGGCACCGTGGCGATGATGTCGGCGCCCACCTGCGGATGGATCCGTATCTTCTGAAATTCTTCCGCCGTGAGCGGCCCGGGCTTCGAGAGAATGTGTTCCGGCACGGCGAGCGTGCCGATGTCGTGCAGCAACGCCGCCGTCTTGACACCCTGGATGTCGGACGTTCCCAATCCGATGGCCTCCGCCAATCCGGTCGCGTAGAGCTGTACCCGACGCGCGTGCGAGTCCGCGGTCTGATACTTGGCGTCGATCGCCCGAGCGAGTGCTTCGAGGGTGGCGAGATGCAGTTCGAAGTCCATTGAGCTCAGCAAGAACTTAGCACGATGGTCGTCTATAGGACAATAGAGAAATATAGAGTCGTTAAGTGTCTATTAGTGGTGCACACGCTGTGTTATTTCGAGGCAGTTGACCATCGCTGGACTGTGTAGTTCCGCGTATAACTGTCCTTGACGCGATGACCTCTAGCGATTGGCCGGTGGAGATTCTGCCAAACGTCGCGGCACCGCTCGTCACGATCCCTGGACGGCGGCCGCTGCTCGACCTGTTTCCGGTGTTCTTCCCCTCCGAGGCGGAAGCGGTTCGGCCGCCGCTGCCCGCGCGTTCCCGGCCTCAGCCCGCTCCAGGACCGCCGACATTTCTCTTTCACAGTCAGGCTTACGATCGCGCGGCGCTGGCCGTGCGTGCCGCCATCGACCGTCGCGATCGGATCGTCGTGCTGACCGGAGAACCCGGTGTGGGGAAGACGATGCTGTGCCAGGGGGTCGTTGAGCAGGCGCATCGCCGTACCCTGACATCCTTCGTCGCCGACCCATTGCTCTCCATCGAAGGCATCCTCAAGACCGTGCTGGTCGACGTCGGCGCGATGTCCCATGAGCACCTGGCGAAGGGCCAGTTCCGCTACGCCTCGCCACTGGAGCTCGCGGATGCGCTTCGCGACTTCCTCCTGTCGCTCGTGAAACCTCAGGCGTTCGCCGTCGTCATCATCGATGATGCCCAGAGCATGTCGGTCGAGGTTCTGCACGACCTGGAGGTGCTCGTCGATCGGTTCGCCAGCGGCGATCGAGGCAGGCCCGAATCATGTACCGAAGCCGTTCCGCTCCTGCAGGTGATTCTCGTTGGCCAGCCGGCACTTCTCGACACACTGCGTCAACGCGCGCTCAGGTCGCTCTGGCGGCGCGTCGCTGTCCAGACCAGGCTGGAGAGCCTCGCTCCTGGCGAGGTGGCGGGTTACGTTCGGCATCGGCTCGCGGTGGCGGGCAATCCCCAGGTGAACCTCGACGCTGCGGCGTTGTCGCGTCTGTCTCGTCTGTCTGGCGGCGTGCCGATGCTGGTGAATGCGCTGTGCGATCGCGCACTCGAAGAGGGGCAGCGACTGTCGCGCAGCGTGATCGATCGGCCGATCGTCGATTCGGCGGCGGAAGCGATCGGAATCGACCGTCCGCCCTCGCGTATCCGCAGGCTGTGGCGCCTCATCTTGGGGGGACGGCGACGCCGGTCGTGAGCCCGCGCTACGCCGCCGGACTCGACGGCTTCAGCTCAGGCTCCCTGCCGCGACGCCGTTCCAGGAAACGCAATTCCTGCCGAAATCGTCCAATCCGTTCCCGCTCGGTGCCGAGGTAGTCGGCCGGCGTGGACCGATCCTGTGGCGCGGCCACTGGCCGAATTGAAGCCGTCAGCCCCTCGCTCCACGAGATGAGACTCTCGTAGGCCGACACCATGGCCAGTACTTCGCGACGCTCGATGTCCGTCAAGGCGCGCCATCGCTCATCGTCTGGTCCATCGCCTGGCTGCCACTCACTGAGAGGGAAGGGCACCGCAGTGAGGATTCGTGCGTGCTCGACAATGCCGTCGATGAGCGTGCGTACGCCAGCGTAGTAGGCGAGGTCGCGTGTCTTGTCACCCGTTCCCGGCCAGTCGACATCGTCGTCAGATGTGGCGGCGAACAGACGCTGAAGCAGTAGAAGCTGGGAGTAGATGTGGTCCGCGCGTTCCTTGAGGGTCAGCTCAACAGTTCTCATGATGACCTCGAAAGAAGACCGCCGCTTCGACGAGAGTCTCGAGCCGCGATGTAGCGCGGATGTTGCGATGGGTCCGGATGATACCTCGGATGAATGGGGTGGGCGACGGGTTTCGAACCCGCGACCTCCGGTGCCACAGACCGGCGTTCTACCCCTGAACTACGCCCACCATACGGAGCTTGGTGAAGAATTGATGGAACGGGACTAGTTTAGCTCATGCGCTGATCAATCTTCCTCCAGGGCCGTCAGTTCGAAATAGTCTCCAAGCGCAGCGATGAGCGCCACCATGTTGGGCGCGTCGGGCATGACGTCGGGCGTGACGCCGAACTGGCGCAGTGCCTCGGCGCATACCGGACCGACCGCTCCAATGACGACGTCGCGATTCAGGCTGGCCGTGAGAGCATCGGTCAGGCCGCGGCTGCCGGCCACCTGAAATAGATGGCGGCACTGCACCTGACTGGTGAACAGCATGGCGTCGAGCCGCCCGGCGATGGCGTCCTGCACGACGGCGATGATTGGTGACGTGTCGACGGGGAGCGCCCACTCGTACGGACACACTTCGTCCAGGCGCGCGCCTCGAGATCGCAGCGCCTCGGAAAGTTCGTCGTTGCGCTCGCCGTAGTGCACGAGCAGCACGCCCATGCCGTTCAGGTCCACGGCCGCCATCGCCTCCAGCAACTCATGTGTCGTGTGCGGCTTGGCGGTGGTGATTCGCGCCGTCAGTCCGTGACGTTTCATGACGGCAAGGGGCTTCGGCCCGCGGCATGCGATCGTCGTCCGGCCGAGCGCCTCGAGCACCGTCGCGTACTGCCCCCGGCGATTCGCTTCGTCGAGCAGGGCCGCGACGCCCACTCCGGTCAGGAAGATCGTCACGCCGAAGCGGTGGGACGAGAGGCCATCCATGAACACGCCGACGTCGTCGAGGCGTGGCACCTCGCGCACGGTCGGCGCCGTCACCGCGACGCCTCCCAGTCGATGAACGAGCACGGCGATCTCGCTGCTCTTCCGGCTTTCGAGCAGCGCCACCGTCCGCCCGCTAAGCGGCGGTATCGTCGTCAAATGAATCTCCCAGAGCCATCTTACCGCCGACCGCCACGTTAAACCCCGGAACATCGTTCCGTGTCGCGGGCGTCCGCCGGCGCGACCGCCGGCAGTTTCCGCATCTGCTGGCACCTCCGCGACGAGCCCGTCGAGGTCCCTCGCCGCGGTCAACCGTTGGAGGCTGGCCGTCGTGATCGCACGACAACACGGACGAAGCCTCTCACGGCGGCGGTCACGGCCCGACGCGCGATGATCGCTGGGATCATCCGAATGCGATCCCGCGAAGATGACTGTCCGTCGAGCTGCCCGTTGACCGTCGCGGGAGCGGAAGGGTACGAGGCGCAGGACGTGGTGTCCGGCCAGCCGACCGGTTGGCCGCGGTGAGGGACCTCGGCGGGCAACACGGGGGATCGCCACGGATCAAACTGACCCAGTACCCGTCGGCCTCGTGTGCCCTCTCACCTCATATACAATGTTGCGCGAGTCGGACGAGCGGCCCGGACTGTGCCCGCCGCCGGCAACAACCGGTACTTATAGGCCGATCATGAGGGAGCAAGGTATGAGGCGAAACATCTGGCGCTCGGCTGTGTGGGCGAGCCCTGTGGTTGCCCTGCTCGTCTGGGCAACGCTGCCGGCGACCGGACAGTCGGGAACCGCGAAGGGTGAGTGGCGGTCGTACGGCGGCGATCTCGCGAGCACGCGCTATGCACCGCTCGACCAGATCAACGCCAGCAACTTCAACAGCCTCGAGGTCGCCTGGCAGGTCAAGACCGACAACTTCGGGGCCCGGCCCGAGAACAACCTGCAAGTCACTCCGCTGATGGTCAACGGCATCATGTACTTCACCGGCGGAAGCCGGCGTGCCGCGGTGGCCGTGAACGCGGCGACCGGCGAGTTGCTGTGGATGCACAGCGAGGACGAAGGGGAGCGAGGCCGGGCGGCGCCGCGCCAGCTCTCGGGCCGCGGCCTTGCGTACTGGACTGATGGCAAAAACGATCAGCGCATCATCTATGTCACGCCGGGTTATCAGATGGTGTGCCTGAACGCCAAGACGGGCGCGCTCGTCGCCTCGTTCGGCAAGAACGGCATTGTCGACCTGAAGGCGGAGGACGACCAGATCCTGGATCCGGTGACCGGTGAGCTGGGCCTGCATGCCACGCCCGTTATTGGCAACGACGTCGTCGTCGTTGGCGCCGCGCTTCTGGCGGGAGGATCGCCGACGAGCAAGACGAAGCCGAAGGGCTACGTGCGCGGCTTCGACGTGAGGACGGGCAAACGTCTCTGGATCTTCCACACGATTCCGCGGCCGGGCGAGGTCGGCAACGAGACCTGGGAAAAGGATTCGTGGTCGTACACCGGCAACGCCGGCGTGTGGGCGCAGATGAGCATCGACGAGCAGCTTGGCACGCTCTACATGGGCGTCGAGCTGCCCACCGGCGATTACTACGGCGGCAATCGTCCGGGCGCCGGGTTGTTCGGCGAGAGTCTCGTGGCGCTCGACTTGAAGACCGGCAAACGCAAATGGCACTTCCAGCTGGTGCATCACGGCATCTGGGACATGGACATTCCCTGCGCGCCGATCCTCGTCGACATCGTCGTGGACGGGAAGCCGATCAAGGCCGTCGCTCAGCCGACCAAACAGGGCTGGGTGTACGTGTTCGATCGCGTGACCGGCGTCCCCGTGTGGCCGATGCCGGAGCGTCCGGTGGAGCAGGGCACGGTGCCAGGCGAGTGGTATTCGCCCACGCAGCCGTTTGTGACGAAGCCGCCGCCATTCGACCGGCAGGGGGTTGCCGAGTCCGATCTGATCGACTTCACGCCGGAGCTTCACGCGGAGGCCATGCGGACGGTCGCGAAGTATAAGATCGGCCCGATTTTCACGCCACCGGTTGAGAGCAAGTTCGAGGGACCGCTCGCAACGCTCATCATGCCGAGCGCCACTGGCGGCGCCAACTGGCAGGGCGGGTCGTTCGATCCTGAAACCAAGATGTTCTACATCTTCTCGAACACGTCGGTCACGCCTCTCGGTCTCGTGCCGGCGAATCCGGCGCGGACCGACTTCGGCTGGGCGCAGGGCAACGCGCCCAATCCGAACGCGCCTCCCGCGGCGGCGGGCGGACGCGGTGGTCGCGGCGGCGGCGCTCCGGTTGTCGGCGTGGCCCCGGGTGGTGCTCCAGGCGGCGCGGCGGGTGCGGCTCCTGGTGGCGGTGGACGTGGTGCTCGCGGAGCGGGTGGAGCTGATGCGGCCGCCGGTGGTGGTGGTCGTGGTGCGGGCGCAGCTGCTGGCGGAGGTGGTCGCGCGGCTCCTGCCGGAGGCTTCGTCGCTTCTCCGCAGACTGCCGACGCCGCAGCGGCTGTTGACGCCGCCGCCGGCGCTCCTCCTGGTCGCGGCGGTCGTGGTGGCGGCGCGGCGCCGGGTGGCGCGGCCGCGGCCGCTGGCGGCGGTGGTGGAGAAGGCGGAGGCGGATTGACCGTGCAGGGCCTGCCGCTCAACAAGCCGCCGTACGCGCGGATCACGGCGCTCGATCTGAACAAGGGCACGCTCGTCTGGCAGATCGCGCACGGCGACACAGCCGATAACATCAAGAACAGCCCGGCACTGCGAGGACTCACGATTCCTCGAACCGGACGTCAGGGCCGCATCGGCGTGTTGACGACCAAGTCGCTCGTCATTGCGGGTGAAGGCGGATTCATCACGACGCCCAACGGCCAGCGGGGCGCGATGTTGCGTGCGTATGACAAGGCGACGGGGAAGGACGCCGGTGCGGTCTACATGCCGGCGCCACAAACCGGATCGCCGATGACGTACATGCTGAATGGACGGCAGTACATCACCGTGGCCATCAGCGGCGCGGGCTACAACGCGGAGCTGCTGACGTTCAGGCTTCCGGCTGAGGCCGTGCGCCAGTAGGGCGGAACAGCGACGGCAACTGTCGCTACCGCAGTTTCACGACGTGTAGAGCGCCGAGACGACGGAGGCAACGGTATTCACACGGAGGAACGAAGCAGCGGAGAATTCTTTGGGTACAGATTGAACTCCGTTTCTTCGTTTCTCCGTGTTGAACCGTTCGCTCCGTCTCCTCCGTTCGCTGCACGATCATGACATCCGCATGGCACTGAAGTGTTTCGGCTATGAACCGACTTGCCTTGCCGATTCGTACTCCTCGTCTCGTGCTTCGCGACTTCGTTGCTGACGACTACGCGGTCATCCTGTCCTACGCGTCGGACCCCGAGGTCACGCGCTTCATGTTCTACGGCCCGAGAGATGAGGCCGACACCCGCGTCTATCTCCAGCGGATGCTCAAGAGCCAGGTCGAGACGCCACGCCGCGTGTGGGAACTTGCCGTGGTTGAGTCCGATTCGGGCGTGGTCATCGGCGCGTGTGACTTGACCCTGGAAAACGAGCGGGAGGCAGACCTCGGTTACATCCTGGGGCGGGCGTGGTGGGGGCAGGGTTACGCTTCAGAAGCAGCCTCCGCAATGGTGCGTGCGGGATTCGAAGAATTGGGCGTCGAGCGGATCTTCGCTTTGTGCGACGTCGGCCACACGGCCTCGCAGCGTGTGATGGAGAAAGCCGGACTGAAACGGATGGCCGTCGTGAGGGCAGCACGGGAAGCCAAGGGGCGCTCGTGGGACATGTGGCGCTACGAGCGCCTTCGGCACGACTGGCCAGGCACGATGGGCCACTGAGCTCCAGCGCGCCAGGAGGAACCATGGCAAAGGTGATTCCGAGCAGGATGACGGCCGACATCGAAGGCGATTTCGTGGTGTTCTTGATCGGCGTGCGTGTCAACAAGCCGTGGAAGATTTACAAGTGGCTCCCGGTATTTCTTGCCATGTCCCGGATGCTGAAGGAACTCCAAGGGCGCCCGGAGACGGGTTTCCTTGGGTACATCATGTCGTTCAGCGTCATCGTGCAGTACTGGCGGTCGTTCGATCAGCTCGAAGCGTACGCGCGCAAATCCGACGAGCAGCACTGGCCCGCGTGGACGGCGTTCAACAAGCGGATAGGCAGGAGCCGTGGTGACGTTGGCATCTGGCACGAGACGTTTCAGGTTCACGCCGGCGAGTACGAGACGATCTATAGCGGAATGCCCGCGATGGGTCTCGGGAAGGCGGGCACCCTGGTGCCCGCGAGCGGTGGACGAGAGTCGGCGAGAGAGCGATTCCGGCCGGCGCACACGTAGACGGTGAACTCGTAGCGCAGGGCTGAAGCCCTGCACTACAAGCGCGGTTCGAACACGACTCGGACGCCACGCGCGGTGAGACTGTCGAAGAGCGGCTCGATCCAGGAGTGAAAATCCTCACGGCTCAGCCACGCCGTGCAGGTGAGGCGCAGCGTCGTGACGTCGCGCAGGTCCCGTTCGAGGGCCTCGAAGACGTCCGCGGTCGTGCACTCATCGATCGAGTCGAGATAGCGCATGTACAGCCGCTCGCACGAGAGCTCGACGCGGCGGCGCTCGCGGCTCTGGCGACTTGACCCCAGCCGCAAAAATTCCCGGCGCGCGACCTTCATCGGGCGATCGTCGTCATGCCTGTGCGGCGAGCGTCGTGAGCGTGCGCTCCACCACGCCCTTCGTCAGCGGAACCTTGTAGCCATTTTTCCCGAGTGGCCGCGCGCCCTCGACCGACGCCTCGGCCGCACGCGCGGCAAGCGCCGGCGTGATGCGCTGTCCGGTCAGCAGGCGCTCGACCTCGGTCAGTCGCCAGGGAATCGGCGCGACACCACCGAGCACGATGCGCGCGCTCCGACAGACGTCCTTATTGTCGCTATCCATCTCGAGCACGATCGCCGCGCTGACGACCGCATGGGTCCAGGCCTCGCGGTCCATTACTTTGTGATACGTGCTCTTCATCCCGCTGGACGCGCGGGGCAGCCGGATGTCCGCGAGCACCTCGCCCGGCGCCAGCACGTTCTCGCGCGCCGAATTCTCGCGAGGCAGCACGAAGAAGTCCGAGGCGGGCACGATGCGTTCACCCGACGGGCCGACAAGACGGAACCGCGCATCCAGCGCCACGAGCGCCGGCGCCGTGTCCGACGGATGGACGATGTAGCTGGGACCGCCGCCGAAAATGGCGTGGAACTGATTCTCGCCGGTGACAGAGAAGCAGGTTGTGCCGCCATTCTTCAAACAGGGAAATCCATTGCGGAAGTACCAGCACCACGGCCGTTGGCAGATATTGCCGGCGAGCGTGCCGACGTTGCGAATCTGTGGCGTCGCCACGCCTTCGGCCGCTTCCGCCAGCACGGTGTACTGCCGCCGCAGGGTCGCATGGTGCGCAAGTGTGTCGAGTGTGAGGAGGCCGCCTATCGTGATGCCGGTCGCGCCAGCCGTGATCTGGTCGAGCCCTCTGATAGCCTTGAGGTTGATGACGACATCCGGCGTGACGAGCCGCTCTTTGAGGAGCGCCATCAGGTCGCTGCCGCCGCCGGCGAGCGCCGTGGTCTGGCCGCTTCCCGCCGCTTGACGCACGAGGGTCATCGCCTGTTGAAGGTCACGGGGATTGGCGTTGGTGAACGGCTTCATGCGACACCTCCACGCGGCGCCTGCATTCCCGTCACGGCCGCGATGATCTTGTCGCGGGTGATCGGCAAATCCTTCATGCGATGACCGATCGCATTGAAGACGGCGTTACCCACGGCCGCAACCGCAGGCACCTTGCTCGCTTCCCCCATGCTCTTCGCCCCATACGGCCCATACCCATCGTCGCTCTCGATGAAGAGGACTTCAATGTCTGGCGCATCGCGGTGCGTGGCGACGCGCGCGCCGTAGTAACCCGGTGTGAGGGGAATGCCGCTGCGACGGTCGTAGATCAGGTCTTCGTGCAGGGCCATCCCGATCCCCATGATGGCGCCGCCGGTGATCTGGCTCGTGGCGGTCAGGGGGTTGAGAATCCTGCCGCAGTCGTGGACAGCGAGGTATTTCGTTACATGAACGCGCCCGAGCGCGGTATCGACTTCCACTTCGACGAAGTGGGCGCCAAACGAACTGCGCACCCTGCCGTCGGTTCTTGGGCTCGGCGTCGCGGAGGCGATGAGCACGGCATCGCCGGTCGGCCTGCCTTTGTCGGCGAGCTGCTTCTTGAGGTCGCGCGCGGCTTCGACGACAGCGTAGCCGGTCATGATTGTCGTGCGGCTGCCCGATTCCCCGACGGAGTAGGGGCAGCGATCCGTATCGCCCCACACGACGTCGATGCTGGACAGCGGGACGCCAAGTTCCTCCGCCGCAATCAACGCCATCGTGGTCTTGGCGCCGGCGCCGACGTCGGTCACACCGACGTGCACCGTGTACTTGCCGGCGGCGTTGAGGTGAATGACGGCGCTGCTCGAACCAAGCCCCGATCGGAACGCCATGAACGACAGGCCCGCGCCGCGCTTGATGGGCCCGGCGTCAGATCCGGGCTGCGTCCGCCGTCGAGTCTTCCAGTCGAAGGCCGCGGCTCCGCGTTGAATGCACTCCTCGAGCGAGTAGTTCGTGTACGCGACTTCGTCGCGCGACATCCGTGTCATGTTCTTCAGCACGAACTCCAGCGGGTCCATCTTCAGCCTGAACGCGACGTCGTCCATCATCGACTGAATGCCGAAGAAACCCTGTGGAAATTCCGGTCCACGGAAGTTGCCCGAGACGGTCTTGTTCGTGTACACGGGAGACACGATGCTTTCGATGTTGGCGCACTTGTAGAGTTCGATGCCGCCAATCGCCCCTGAGTTCTTTCGATACGGCCCCATGCCGCTGATTCCGCGCAGCTGGATGGATGTGAGCGTCCCGTCGGTTTTCACGCCGACCTTGTAGTACTGCGTCGTCGGCCAGCGTCCGTGCATGCCGATGAAGTCCTCTTTGCGTGAGAGCTCGAGCTTGACCGGTGTCCTCGTCTCTTTCGCCAGCATGGCCGTGATGAGGTCCGCGTCCTGATTCTGGTTCTTGTTCCCGAAGTTGCCGCCCATGTACTGGCACACGACGCGAACGTTCTCGGCCGGGATGCCGAGATCGCGCGCGATGTCGGTGCGGCAGTTCGCGATGCCTCCTGTCGGCGTGTACACGGTCAGCTTGCTGCCTTCCCATTGCGCGACGCATCCGCGTGGTTCCATTTGCGCGTTGTGCTGGAAGGCGGTCGAGTAGCGGTCCTCGAAGATGCGATCGGCGGCGCGGAAACCAGCGTCCACGTCGCCTCGCCGCTGCGTCTGCGGCTGCGGCAGGTTCTGGCCGTTCACGGCCAGATTGCCCTCGGGCCAGATGGCCGGCGCCTCGGGCTTCAGCGCCTCCTCGTGGTCGAGGACGAAGGGGAGCGTCTCGTAGTCCACCTTGATCAGTTGCAGCGCTTCTTCGGCTGTGTGTCGATCCAGGGCCGCGACCGCCGCAACCGGTTCGCCGACAAAGCGGACGGGATTGTTGAACGCGTATCGGCGGTGCTTCGTGATGCGTTTGACCGCGTCGCTGTACTGTTGTCCGCCGGCGACCGATCCCGCGCCCCAGACGACGTCGCAGTTCTCGTGCGTGAGAATCGCTTTCACGCCCGGGAGCGCGCGGGCGCTCGATACGTCAATGGAGCGGATGCGGGCGTGCGGATGCGGACTGCGAAGCACCCTGGCGTAGAGCATGCCCGGCAGGCGGACGTCTCCGGTGTAGGTGGCCTGTCCGGTGACACGCTCGCGGGCGTCGATGCGCGGCGTCGCATGCCCGATCGTCTTGAGGGCCGACATGCCGCCATTCGATCCGCTGACGGGCTTGCCCTGAGCGCCCTGGGCTGCGTCGAAGCGCCTGCCCTGAGCGGCGTCGAAGGGCTTGCCCTGAGCCGGGTCGAGACCGGTGACTGCTTCGATGTAGCGGTTGTAGTTGGAACAGCGACAGAGATTGCCGGTCATCGCCGCGCGCGCCTCGTCTGGCGACGGACGCGGAGTGGCGGCGAGCAGCGCCGTCGCGGCCATCAGCTGTCCGGACGTGCAGAACCCGCACTGCGGGCCGTCGTGATCGATAAACGCCTGCTGCAGCGGCGCAAGCTGCTGGTTACGAGCGAGACCCTCGACCGTCCGAATGGATTTGCCGTCGGCCCAGACGGCGAGCTGGCTGCACGAGTAGACCGGCTTGCCGTCGAGCAGCACGGTGCAGGCGCCGCATTCACCGCGATCGCAGCCGATCTTGGTGCCGTGCAGCTCCAGATGATCGCGCAGCGTTTCGGCGAGGGTCCACCGGTCTTCGACTTCGATCCGCCTCGTGGTGCCGTTCACCGAAAGACTGATGGTGGTTCGCGGAGCACGCGGTCCGTCGCCGGCGGTTTGCGCCGCGTCCGGCACTGCATCCGCTGTCGCCGTGGAGGCGGCTACCGGCAGCGCGGTTGCGGCAGCGAGCGTTGCGCCAGTGCCTTCGAGGAATCTGCGGCGAGAAATCTTGCCCATGCGTCTCCTCACGGAATTGCCGGCCCGAAGTAACTGGAATTGTACGTCCAGAACGGCCGAACGGAGGGCGGAGACTGGTGGCGGGCAGGCAGGGCAGGCAGAGCAGGCAGGGCAGGCACGGCTGACTATCGGCTGAACCGGCGACTGATTTTGACGAGAAAAACATTGTCCGCGGGACCGGCAAATACGCGGCCGAGATCGCGACCGGCCTCGAACTGGCCGGGATTGCTCAAATCCTGGCGCTGCTGCGTCCATGCGACATAGAGGGTCGATCCCAAACGCCATTCCCAGCGGAAGATCGCGTTCAGTCTGAGCGACTTGAAGTTGAAATCGGGATCAGACGTCACCTGTGAGTACGGATCGAAGGTGAACGTCTTTGGGCGGGCCAGCGACTTGAAATCCGTGTAGTCGCCGACCACTACCAACGGCTGCAGGAACATCTGCAAGGACACCTTTGGCGTGAGGAGTACATTCACACGCGTGTCCAGCGAGAGTTGCGTCTGCTCCAGCCGGGCAAACACGTATCGCTTGCCCTCGGTTGCGGTCGCCGATGGGTCATCGGCGGTCGTTACATACTGAGCGACGTTGACCGAGTGGGAATAGGACGGTCCCGTCGAGAGATTCACTCGCGAAGACGGCTTCCATTCAACCGACATGCCCCCGCTGCGGCCGCGTCCGCCAGCCGC
Source organism: Vicinamibacteria bacterium (assembly GCA_041476545.1). Taxonomy (GTDB): domain Bacteria; phylum Acidobacteriota; class Vicinamibacteria; order Vicinamibacterales; family CAVVIG01; genus JBGOTP01. The sequence goes on from JBGOTP010000032.1 coordinate 19,150, forward strand.
GTTCCCGTCACCGCCGGCGTTGAGGTGCAGAACCAGTTTCTTGCGGAAGTCGCTGTTCAGATTCATGTTCGCGAATCCGCTCCGCACCTCGAGCGTGGGAGGACCACCACGAGTGAGCCGATCGTCCTGGCCTTGGCGAAAGAGCGCCAGCGCACCACCCACGCTCCAGTAGTTCAGGAAGGTGAGGCTCGGGAAGGTCATGAACCCGTCGGACAGCTTGGCTCGGCCGTAGTCCCACGTGTAGAACTTCGCCGCGACGATGTTGCGGTCACGTGAGATCCGATCCGGATGAAGCTGTTTCCACGTGAAGACGAAGTGAGATCCCCAGACATCACCGTTGAAGTGAAATCCCAGATCGCCGGATTCGAAACCGGGACTGACGCCCCAGAGAGAGGCATTGATGGTCCACGCGCCTCGGTTCCGATTGAGATTCACGTCGCCGTTCCATCCGTGCAGCGCCGTGCGAGACGGATCGAAGCTGACCTCGGGCGTCTCCGGACGTTGAAAGTAGCGCTGCGGTTGCAATTGCAGGCCTTCGATGGCGCTTGCCGTTCCGCGGACACCGCTGTACGCCAGCCGTCCATTCACCACCCACTCGCGGTCGGCGTCAAAAAACAGGTAGCCGTCCACGCCGGCCACGGTCGCGCGACCAGGCAGCGTATTCTCGAGCCCGGGATCCACGAATCTGCGATTGACGCTGGTGAATAGGGTGCCGATGCCCGAACGTCCGCCGCCAAACTCTTTCAGCAGACGACCGGCGAAATAGTTGGTCGGGGGCTCGACCTCGACGCGCGTGGGCTGACCAGCCGTCGACACGCGCGCATTTTCCCGGCCGGTGAAGGCATCGAGCACACCGAAGCTCCACTCGTGCGTGGCCTTGCCCGTAACCTTGGCCGCACCAAGAATCGTCGTGTTCGTGGGGACATCGACGAAATCTCCCGACGCACTACCCTGCGGCGTCCGCCCGATGCGTCGCGTGTGAAGAAGGATGGGGTCAGAGCGATTGAAGCCGAAACCATTGTTCGCGCCGAGGGAGCCGAAATTCGAGAAGATCTGCGCGCCGTCGATGAAGAACGGCCGCTTTTCCGGATAGAACGTTTCGAACGCGCCGAGATTGACGATGGCGGGATCGATCTCCACCTGGCCGAAATCCGGATTCACCGTCGCGTTGAGAATGACGCTGGGACGTAGCGCGTACTTCACGTCAAATCCGGTTGCGCCGAAGTAGCGTGACCCGTCGTTGAACGGGTTGCCGGCCACGGGCGGTTTGACGAATTCACCGCGCCCGGCGGTGTACGGCACGATTTCGAGCGAGCGATGTGGGGCGAGGCTATCGATGCCGGTCAACTCGGCCATGCGCGACGCGAGCCCGTTTTCGCTCTTGGGCACGAGCTCGAACATGTCCCTCTCGCTTTTTCGGTAGATGAAGCGTTCGGCATTGAAGCCCCAGGTCTGATGATCCGATTTCAGGAACCGCAGCTGAGAGAGCGGGATGCGCGCTTCAATCGTCCACCCCTGGCTGTCGATGGACACGACGGCGTCCCACACGGCGTCCCAGGAGCTGTCCCGATTCGTGTCGTTGGAAATGATGGAGTCGCGCTGCGCGCCGGCTGCGCTGATTTCAAACGCCGCGCCCGAGAGATGGTCGTGAAGGGAATCGACATAAAACGTGAAGCGGTCGGCATCGGGGTCGTCATCCCTCCGGGACAGGCGCTTGACGATTTTGCCGGGGTCGCTGTCGTAGAGCCGCACGCCCAGGTAGAGCGCGGTGTTGTCGTACAGCACGCGGACCTCCGTACGCTCGGTCGCCGGCTCGCCTTCGTTCGGTTCAAACTGCCGGAAGTTCCCGGCGAACTCCGCGGATGTCCAAATGGGTTCGTCCAACCGTCCATCGATGGATGGCGGCGTGTCGGCACGATGCGCCCGCAATGAGCCTTGCGCGGACGCATTGGTCGCGACGAACACCGCGGCAAGGGCCAAGGGGAGCGCGCGCGCGCTCAGTTTGTATAACCAGAGGGTTGACGGCACGACAAGGCTGCTGGGGACGCGACACAATGCCGCTCCCGAGAGGGGAGTGTCAAGGAAAATGCTCCGCCTGAGATTCCCATCGCGCCGGATTCCGTTCCCAACTGTCCAGTCGCCGGATCTCTCACGTCAGGGGCATTCCCAGCTTGCCAGTCGCCGGATCTCGCGCTCCAGATCACGGCCCCTAGGCGTGAGCCATCGGATCTTCCGCGCCAGATCGCAGCCCCTGGGCGTCAGCGGTCGGATCATTTGCCCCAGACCCCAGCCCCTAGCCTCCAGTCCCCAGATCTCGGCTCCCTCTTGACGGTTTCACAACTCATTTCCGTGCCCCCGAGCTATACGACGCCAGTCCCCTCCACAGTTTCCTCGTTCCCCATGCTTCCGGCTAACGACATCCATCGCTCTGGTCGCGATCACGCGGCTACGGCGGTCTCTGCGAGCGCAGGTACAGCGTCTAAGGCGAGCGCGCGTTCGACGTACTGGCCTCCTCGCTCGCCCCAAACCATACCCTTCTGAGTCCCGCTGGTGGGTCTATTGGGAATCATCTTCCCGTGTGGGCGGCGTGACCTTGGTGATGTGACGCCGTCAAGTGGGGGACGGTGCAGGCATGGGCCTTGCTACCGTTCGCCGTCAGGTCTTCGCTTGAACGGACATGCCAATATATGGATACTGGTATACCTCACGTTGATCCGGCGCCGGTCGAATGGGTCGGGTCATCGCGGCGAGACCTGAAAGCCTTTCCGCGCGCCGTGCAACGCGACATCGGCCAGGCGCTGTTTGCCGCCCAGTGCGGCGAAGAGTATCCGTCGGTCAAGGCGCTGAAGGGATTTGGCGGTCGCACGGTGCTGGAAATCGTGGCGCCCTTCGATTCGAACGCGTATCGGGCTGTTTACACTGTACGTTTTGCGAGCGTCGTGTACGTGCTCCACGCGTTTCAGAAGAGATCGACGAAGGGCATCGCGACACCGAAGCGAGAGATCGATCTCATCCGTCGACGGTTGGCCGCGGCGGGGCAGCAGCACAGGAAGAGGCGGAACGCGTATGGCGAGAAAGACGACGGGCATCAAGATTGGGCGCGGCAGCGGGAACGTGTTCGCGGACCTGGGCTTCCTGGATCCGGAGCTTGAACGCTTCAAGGCGACCCTCATGCTGCAGATCTACCGCATCATCACACAGCGCAGACTGACCCAGGCACAAGCCGGCAAAGTGCTCGGCATCAGGCAGCCAAATGTGTCCCGTCTGATGCGTGGGAGTTCCGGGAGCTACTCCGTGGAACGTTTGATGGAGTTCCTGACGGCGCTCGGTCACAACGTCGAAGTCAAGATTACGCCGACCCGCAGGAAGCACGGCGCGATGTCTGT
>JBGOTP010000033.1:0-22477 GCA_041476545.1 Vicinamibacteria bacterium
CGCCGGCATGAGGCCGATCCTGATCCCGGACGCCAGAGAACCGAGCGAAGAAATGCGGCGGGCCGCTCACGCCGTCGTCGAATCGCTGTCCGCGGCGCAAGCTGTCATCGAGCGAATGATGGTGTCATCGCCGAGTTGTTGAGCATGCCGACATGCGTCGCGCTGCTGCGGGGCATCAATGTTGGCGGCCACAAGCCGGTGGCCATGGCCGACCTGCGCGCCGTTCTTGCCCGCCTGGGATTCGAGGATGCGCGGTCGTTGCTGCAAAGCGGGAATCTGGTGTTCCGAAGCGGCCCTCGATCGGCCGCGCAGCTGGAACGCTCGCTCGAGACGGAGGTCGCGAAGTGTCTGGCGATCGAGACCGACTTCTTCGTCCGCACCGCCGACGAGTGGAAGCGGATCGTGGCGCGGAATCCCTTCACGGCGGAAGCGCGCCGCGACCCCGGCCGCCTCGTTGTCGTCTTCCTGAAGGAGGCGCCCGCAGTCGAGGGCGTCGGGGTGCTGCAGGCCGCTATCAAGGATCAAGAAATCGCCCGCGTGTCCGGCAAACAGCTCTACCTCGTCTATCCGAACGGCATCGGACGCTCGAAGCTCACGACTGTCCTGATCGAACGAACCCTCCGTACTCGAGGCACCGCCCGCAACTGGAACACGATCCTCAAGCTGGCCGCTGCGGCCGGCGTGTAGCTCGCGGGTCGGTCGGGCGACCTGCAGTTCGATTCGCAAGTTGCGCACGCGTGCGAGGCCTTGCACGAATTCGTCGCCCGTCGTCTTGAAGCGCTGGCCGGTTCGAGGCAAGCTCGGGACATGTGGACGCATTCATCCCGCCGGCACGTGCTGCTTCCTGTGAAGACGATCGAGCGCGCCGTTCTGAGGCTCCGCGGGCACAACGTGATGCTCGATGCCGATCTCGCGGCACTGTATGAGGTGGATGTCAAGGTGCTCAACCAGGCGGTTCGGCGGAATCGAGCGCGCTTCCCGGCGGATTTCATGTTCCGTCTGACCGGCCGGGAAACCGAGTCTTTAAGGTCACAAATTGTGACCTTAAAGGGCCGGCGCGGCCAGCACCCCAAGTACCCGCCATACGCCTTTACGGAGCTGGGCGTGGCGATGTTATCGGGCGTCCTGCGCAGCTCGCGCGCCATCCGAGTGAACATTCAGATCATGCGCACCTTTGTCCGTCTGCGCCAGATGCTCGAGTCAAACACCCACCTTGCGAAAAAACTCGACGAGCTCGAGGAACGGTACGACATGCAGTTCAGGGAAGTCTTCCGGGTGATCCGGCAAATCATAGCGCCGCCTTCCTCGTCGAGGAAGCGGATCGGATTTCGATCGGAGCCCGCCGGCAGCGCACGCAGTAGCGCATAGACGGGCGCCACCACTCCGTGTCCCGTTGCGATCGGGCGCCTGCAGTAAGCTATGGCAACCGAGGGAGGTGCCATGGGAATCCTTGTAGGAACGGCGATTCTTCTGGCCGGCTACGCGGCCTGGGGAATCGGCCTGCACGCGAACGCGGTGACGCCGCTTGCCGACTCTTTGTTTCTGTTCGTACCTGCCATCGCCGGGTTTGCCTCATCGTGGTTGACGCCTCGGAACCGGCTGGCCCCTGGCGTCATCCTCGCGATTCCCGCCGCCTGCTTCGCCGCCGCCGTCAACGTCGCATTGCAGATGACCGGACGTGATGTCGGCTTCTACTCAGGGGTGTCCGGGGCGCTGCGCGTCGCGGCGTACACGCTCCTGTCGGCGGGTTTGTTCTGTGCGGTCGGCGGCCTCCTTGCCGTCATCGCGAGGCGCGCGACCGGGGACGTGTAGCCGCAGCTATCGCGGCACGAGCCGCAGGTGTCCGATCGCGCCCTGCTCGATCCGCACGCGCTCCATTCTCATCGGCAGATGCCGCACATCGTGCCAGTTCTTCATCTCGTCGTCGTAATGGGGGGAGAGGAAGTGGCCGGATTGCCCCATTGAGGCAAGGTAGCGGCTGTCATTGGCAGGCGACAAATCGACGATCTGACGATAGCCCGGGATTTCCCGCTGCTCGAACGGATGAGCGACGTCAACCGCGCCGACGTTGACGGTGCTCCAATCGCCGCGATTGGGAATGTGTCGGCTGAGCAGCCAGTGAAGCACGGGAACAGTGTCGAGACCCTGGTGTGGAAACACCGCAGGGTGAACGTCCTCCCATCGCCAGCGCGCCATGTCGCCCTTCAGCTCCCGCGCGAGCCGGTTTACCCCATCGTGCAGGGCAACCGTCACGAGTTCGTCGCACGTCTTGCGGGTGGGTGCGTGACCGCAGAAACCACTCGACCCCGTGGCGAGGGCGTTCATGACGAAGCGCGTGATGAAGGTGAAGCGTCGTTCGTAGGTGGCGGTGACATCCGGTCCCAGCTCGCCTCCGACGAGCGCCGGCGCAAGCCCAAGGAACCACGCTTCGAACAGTGCGGGCGCCGCGCTGTCGCTTCCCGCATCGAATTTCCACTGGCGCAGCAGGTCGACCGCCTGCGTGTCCTGCGGGCTCTCGGGATGGACGTGCTCCAGCAGGCGCGGTAACAGGGTCTGCGCGTGGAGCGAGAACGTGTCGGACTGAATCGCGCGAAAGTCATCGGGCGTCAATCCGGTCTTCTGCCTGATCTTCTGATTGACCAGATCAGTGATGCGCTGAGCGCGGTACGGCTCGTGGTACTCGAACCCGAGCGCGTACTTGTATCCGGGCGGCACGGGACGGTTGTTGGCTGTCACGATGAAATGAGACGACGGGTCGTAGCTGTGCGGGAGCTCGTCGAACGGAATCCAGCCGGCCCACTCCATGGCGCCGCTCCAGCCATCCGCGGGCAGCAGGCCGGCGCCGCCCGCGCGAATCGGAATGTGGCCGGGCGCGTAGTACCCGATATGGCCGTCGACGTCCGCGTACACGAAGTTCTGAGACGGGACCACGAAGTCGCGCAGTGCCGCGGTGAAGTCGGTCCAGTTGTGCGCGTCGTTCACACGCAAGAACGCCACGATCGTGCGGTCATCGTCGTCGAGCGCTGACCAGCGAAACGCGAGCGGTTCGAGTACGGCCTTCGGATCCGTGGGGTTCCCGTTGTTGGCGTTGATGGCGTCGGACACGAGTGGACCGTGCCGCGAGATGCGCACGTCGACGTTCACAGCGGCTGCACCCTTCACCCCGATGGTTTCCGTGATGAGGCGAAGCGGCTCCATGATGCCCTTGAACTCCGCGCTTCTGCCCGAGGGATCGAGCCGTTCCCGATACAAATCTTCGACATCGGCGAACATGTTCGTTTCACCCCAGGCGATGAAACGGTTTCGGCCGATGGCCACCGCGGGCGCGCCTGGCAGCGTGGCCCCGATGACGTCGAAGTCGCCGGCGGTCATGTGCGCGAGGTACCAGAGCGACGGTACCTGAGTGCCCAGGTGGGGATCATTGGCGAGGAGCGGCTTGCCGCTCGCGGTGAGTGTGCCGTCCACGACCCAGTTGTTGGAACCGAGTCCCTCGGTCGCGCCTCCGCCGCCGAGCAGGAGACGCCCCACGGCCGGATCGGCGGCTGCGAGCGTGCGTGAGAATGCAGCGGCGTAGGATGCGGTGGATTCGTTGTAGTGCAGGGCTTTAGCCCTGCCCGTGCCGGAGTCGAGGCGTGCCAGGGCAGGGCTGAAGCCCTGCACTACACCTTCAGGAGAAGCCGAGAGAATATTCAGGCCATTCGGGGGATACGGCGGGAGTAGTTCGTTCATGCGATCCACGCCGACGTGGGCGACGATGTCTTGTCGGAGCAGTTCGGTGGAGTAGTTCGCGCTCAGGTCCCACGCCATCATCTTCACCCACACGAGGACGTCCGGTCCGCTCCACGGTTCCGGTTCGAACCGCAGGAGGAGGAACTCCGGCGGCAGAAGACCCCGCCGATGCGATGCAATGAAGGCGTTGACGCCTGCGACGTACGCGTCGATTTGTTCACGGGTGTCCCGCGGAAGCCGGTCCCATGCGGTCCGCGCCGCCCGGCCGAAGCCGACCGTTCGGAGAAACCGATCCTGCTTGAGCGTGGCATCACCGAAGATCTCCGACAAACGACCCTGGCCGATCCGGCGCTGGAATTCCATCTGCCACAGGCGATCCTGAGCGTGGACGTATCCCAGACCGTAGAGCGCGTCGAGCCTGGTCGAGGCGAAGATGTGGGGAATGGCATCGGCATCGCGGATGATCTCAATCGCTCCGGAAATGCCGGCGACCTCGATCGTGCCATCGACGGCCGGCAGCGAGCGCCGCAGATAGGAGTACCCGCCCACGAATATGATGGCGATGAGCAGCAGGACTCCCAGGACGATCGTTCTGACGTTGACGCGCGGGCGCACGGAAGCATCATATACATTGCTACATTGCCGCGTGAAGAGTGCGGAAGTGCCGAAAGCGGAAAGCGGAAAGCCGAAAGCCAAAAGCCGATAGCCGAGAGCCGAAATGCCGATTGCAGACTTGAGGAATGCGCTCGACCAGCAGTACGCCGGGTTCAACGACGCGGATTCGGCGACCGATCCCATTCACATCGTCCGCCGTTTCGATCGGCCTGACGATCGCGAAATCGTGGGCTTCTGTGCGGCGGCGCTGGCCTTCGGGCGGGTGGCGAGCGTGCTGCAATCCATTGAGCGGCTGCTCGCGGTCATGGGCGATCGCCCGGCGGCCTACACGCGGGCGTTCGAGCCGCGGCGCGACGGCGGCGCATTCAGCACGCTGGTGCATCGCTGGATTCGCGGCGCCGACCTGGTGGCGCTCATCTGGCTGCTCAAGCAGATGCTCGATCGGTCGAATTCGATTGAAGGGTTCTTCGTCAGCGGCTACGACGAGGCGGCGGACGACATTGGACCGGCCCTCGACAGCTTTTCAACCCGCGCGCTCGCGCTCGACCTGCGCGCCGCCTACGGACGGATGCCGCGCCGGCCGGGCGTCGGCTCGTTCTTTCCGCGGCCCTCCGCCGGCAGCGCCTGCAAACGACTCAACCTGTTCCTGCGCTGGATGATTCGCCGCGACGCGCTCGACCTGGGGGTCTGGACGCGCGTGTCGCCCGCCAAGCTCATCGTTCCGCTCGACACGCACGTGATCCGCGTGGGCCGGTGTCTGCAGCTGACGCGCTACACGAGCCCTGGCTGGGCGATGGCGCGGGACATTACGGCGTCGCTGCGCCGCCTCGATCCCGACGATCCGGTCAGGTACGACTTCTCACTGTGCCATCTCGGGATGATGAACGCCTGCGGCTTCAGTCGTCCGCAGAAAGATTCGCAGTGTCCGCTGCGTGGGGTCTGCCGGCCACGCGCGCGTACACGGCGGCCGTCCCGGCCACCATCTTCTCGACGGTGAAGCGCTCGCGCAGCCTGGTCAGCCCCGCCTCGCCCATCCGCTGCCGCAGACGCTCGTCGCCGAGCAGCCGCACCAGGGCTTGAGCCATCGCGTGGTGGTCGCGCGGCGCCACCAGCAGTCCGTTGACGCCATCGTCCACGACTTCGGGAATGCCGCCGGCGGATGTGGCCACGATCGGCTTTGAGCAGGCCATCGCATCCAGGAGCGACGTGCCAAGGCCCTCGGTGACCGAACTCATCGCGAAAATGTCGAATCCCTTGAGACACCCGAGCACGTCGGTGCGGAACCCGGGAAGGAGGACGTGTTTCTCGAGGTGGTAGTCACGCACCTGGCGTTCGAGGTGCTCCCGCAGCTCGCCCTCGCCGAGAATCACGAAGCGCGCGTCGGGGATCTGCTGGACGACGAGATGCGCGGCTTCGACCAGATGCCGCTGGCCCTTGTGCGGCACGAGGGCGGCGATGTTGCCCACGACGGGAGCGCCGTGAGGAAGCCAGAACGCCTCGTGCACATTGACGGCGGGCGTGGCCAGCACATGATCGAGATCGATCCCTTCATGCACCGTGACCGTCCGCTCTGCGGGCACACCGTCCGCCAGCAGCATCTGGCGGATCGCGTCCGACGCCGCAATGAAGCAGTCCACCAGCCGGTGTTTCCAGCGCGAGAAGGAATTCCTGCTCAAGTGAAAGTCGACGCGCCGCGACACCACGAACGCCGGTCCGGTGCTCCCGTGGGAGCGCAAAGACGATGCCGCAAAGGACAGCGCGAGCGATGCCATGGCAATGCCATGCGGATCGTGCGCGTGAATCACGTCCGGCAGGAGACGTTTGATCACGCGGGACAGCTTCCACGCGGCTGAGAGATCCATCTCCGACGTCGGGGCGATGGGAATCAGGTCGAGTCCCTCCGCGGCGCGACGACGCAACTCGCCATCGGGATGCGCGACGAGCGCCGCGCGCTGCCCGATTTCGCGCAGGCCGTTGACGGTCAGCAGCACCTGGTTCTGGCCGCCGCGCCACGTGCGAGCGGTGTCGATGTGGAGCGAGAACATCGTTCCAGGCCGGTCTATCACGAAGCCGCGAAGGCCACGAAGATCATATTCATTTCATGTTCGTGTCGTCACGATTCACGGACGCGCGGGACTGCATCTCCCACAGCTTCGCGAGCTTCAGAAACGCGTAGAATGCGTTCATCGCCGAGATGATCAAGCCTGGAACGCCGTCGCGGAACCCGCCTCGGACGATGTAGTTGCGCAGAAATGTCAGGCGCGGATACGCGAAGCACTGCACCAGATTCGTGCGGCGTCCGCTCTCGTGCATCTGCCGCGCGGCGTCGCTCGTGTAGCGGTCGATGGTCTCGAGGTGATCGGCGATGTCCCGATAGGGAAAATGCTGAAGGTCTCCCCGCAACTCGCCAATGGTTCCGTCAACGGTCAAGCCCTCGTGGACGTACTGGCCGGTCCACCGGGCGGCGCGACGGTCGTACAGCCGCAGCTGATGATCGGGATACCAGTCGGTCGTCCGGATCCAGCGCCCGAGGTGCCACGACACCCGAGGAAAGCGGAACGCCGCGTGTGACAGTGGTTGCGCGAGCACCGCCTTGATCTGGTCCGCAAGGGCCGGCGTGACCCTTTCATCCGCGTCGAGAGAGAGGATCCAGTCGTGGGCCGCCAGGGACGCGGCGTAGTTCTTCTGGTCGACGTATCCGGGCCACGCCCGCACGACCACGCGATCGGTGAACTGCCGCGAGATGGCGACGGTCGTGTCGGTACTCTCCGAGTCGACAACGATGATTTCGTCGGCCCATGCGACCGACTGCAGGGCATCCCCGATGTCTGCGGCTTCGTTCCTGGTGATGACCGTGACCGAGAGCTTCGACACTCGGGGGAGTCTAACAGACGGGGGCTGGAGGCTAGAGAAGTTAGAAGTTAGAAGGCAGAAGGCAGAAGGCAGAAGGCAGAGGTTGGAGGTCACAGGCCAGAGGTTGGAGGCCCGGGGCTGGGGGTGACTTGAAGCCAGACGCATGCATCTTCGTGATCGCTGAAGACCTGGATTTCGACCGCGTCGGACTCGGCGAGTGCCGCGAACTGCCGAGCCACGCCGAACGTGACGGTTTTGGCCGTGACGATGGCCACCTTCCTCCGCCCGGCGCCGCCGGCCTGGCGAGCGATGAGATCGGCGACGGCTCGGAGCTCCGGCAGGGTTGGCGTCGATTCGGCTTTCGAAAAGTCGCACAGGGTACCGAGCCCCGGCCGGAAGGCCGGATCATCCAGCCAGGCCTTCACGGTCGCCAGGCGCTCGGCTTGGGTAATGACCCCTTCCGCGACGAGGACCAGCAGCCCCTTCTCAGGCTCGATGCGATAGGTGAAAGGCATCGGCTCGGGTCTGATCCTAGTCTATCGAACAGTAATCACGCCGCCGCTGCCGCCGAGCGACACCTCCTGGACCGCTTCGAAATCGACGAGCGATCGGTTGTAGTCGGAGATGGCCCGTACTTCGCCGGTGCGCGCCTGCGTGAGGTCGCGCTGGGCCTGAAAGACGAAGAAGCTCGTTTCGATGCCCGCGTCGAATTTCTTCTGGGCCGCTTCGAGTCTGCGCTCGGCCAGTTCGCGGGCCACGCGCGTGCTGTCGACGCGTTTCTGGTTCGTCTGCACCTGGCGGGCCACGCTGCGCACTTCCATGGCGACCTGCAGATCCAGGTTCTTCATTTGTGTCTGCGCCTGTGAGTACTGCAGCCGAGCGCGCGCGAGGTTGGCCTCGGCGGAGCTCATGCCCAGAGGATACGACACCCCCAGGCTCAGCGTCCACGCCGGATACGTGCCGGTGACGACGTCGCCCAGCACCGACCCGAAGCTCCGTCGAGACAGGACTTCGCGCGTGACATCGCCGAGGGGAATCGAGGTCAAGGGACTGAGCAGGGTGCCGCCTGCGGCCGTGGAACTGTAGCTCAGTTGCGCGTTGACACTCGGGAGCACCTGATTGTGTAGATACCGGATGCTGATGTCGCTTCGGGCAAGGCTGTTCCTCGCGAGGCGCACGTCGGACCGCCCGTCCAGCGCGCGCCGCACGGCCGCGTCGACGTCGATCGCCTGCGCCTGAAACGGCGCGGGGTCGACAGGTTCGATGGCGATGCTCCAGTAGTCGCGCGTCGCCGGGTCGAAGATGAGGGATCGCAGTCGATCCTCGGCCTGCTCGATGGCGGCTTCCGCCACGATCACCGACTCTTCGTTCCTGGCGATCTCGGACTGCGCCTCGATGATGTCGATCGGCGCCAGCGTCCCGACATCCACGCGCCTCTGGTTGTCGGAGAGCACGCGCTCGGCCAGTTCGAGGGACTGCCGGACGGCCTTGAGGTTGTCAATCTGATACGCGAGATCCCAGTACGCGCTCTTGACGCTGCGTGTGGTCAGGACGATCTCCGACTGAAGCTGCACGTCGGATGCATCGCGCTCCTTGCGGCTCAATGCCACCTGCTGCCGAATGCCGTCGATCTTGAAGTCGCGCAGCAGCGGCTGGGTGACGTCGAAGCGCAAATTGGAGTTGAGTAACGGATCGTAGTTCGTAAAGGTACTGGACGACGTTGAGCGAACACTGTTCCACGACAGAGAATAGCTCGCACCGGTCGGCACGGTCTGGCTGAGACCGACCTGGCTGGAAAAGCTGGCGTTGGTCACCTTGGTCTGGCCGCCCTGCAGCGCCGTGGTCGACGGGTTGCTCGCTGAGTTGGTGGTCAGCCCCGAGTTGAAATTGGGCAGCCACGAACTGCGCGCCTGCGCGACCACGAGGTCCTGGATCTGCGGATTCAACCGCTCGACCTGCAGGCCAAGATTCTGCTCGAGCGCCAGCCGCACGGCCTCGTCCACCGACAGTCGTCGGGTGGCCGCCGGGGACGTGACGGCTCGTCGCGGCGCCTGTGGGACCTGACCGAAGGCGGACACGGCCGACACCAACAGCATTGGCAACGCCAACGTTGCGAACAGGGCGGATTTCATCGGCGCCGGTGACATCAGTGATTTCGGGGTCTTCAGGGATTTCATCAACAGAACTCCATCGGAAAGAAATCGATTCTGTATACTACGGCCGAATCTCGCATTCAGAGGTCTCCATGCGCACTGTGTCTGGCGTTACGGCGCTCCTTCTGACGACCGCGTTGGGTTCTCTGACAGCCGGAGGTCCTGCAAGTGTCCGGCCGACACCGAACGCCGAAACGCGCGCGGCGTTTCGCCAGCGTCCGGTGCCGGCCCCGGCCGCCCCGCGATTCGAACTGACCGTCGACAGCATCATGCGAGGGCCAAAGCTTGTCGGCTATCCGCCGACTGATCTGCGCTGGTCCGGCGACTCATCGCACCTGTACTTCGAGTGGCGGCAATCGAATGACGCCGAAGGGTCGACGTGGGTCGTCAACAAGGACGGCAGCGAATTGCGGAAGCTGTCCGAATCCGAACGCCGTGCGGTTCCGGCCGCTGTCTCGGTGTGGGACGCCTCGCATCACCGAGCCCTCTTTGTAGACGACGGCGACATCGTGCTCGTGGATTCGATAGCCGGCACGCGCCGCAACATCACACGGACGACCGCGCGCGAGGCGAATCCGCGGTGGGCCCGTAACGAAACCGCCGTGACGTTCACGCGCGAGAACAACCTGTATCTGCTGCCTCTTGAGATGGGCCCCGGTAACGCGGACGGCCTGGTCCAGCTCACCGACGTGCAGCTGCGCAAGGTCGATCCGCGCGAAAGCGACAACCAGAAATTCCTGAAAGCCGAAGAGCAGCAGCTCATCGACCATACGCGGCAGGAGGTGGAGAAGAAGAAGAAAGCGGAGGCCGAGCAGCAGTCGCGCGCGTTGCCGAAGTTCGAGCTTCGCGACCGGCAGACCGTCAGCGACCTGCAGCTCACGCCCGATGGCACCCACGTCTTTCTGCTCGTCGTCGAGCGTGCAGAATCGAAACGTCAGGATGTTCCGAACTATGTGACGCAGTCGGGATTCACAGAAACGGCGCCGGCGCGTGTCAGCGTCGGCGAGATTCACAACAAGCAGACGCTGGCCATTTTGAATCTGCGGACCGGGACCAGCCAGATGGCAGACGCCTCTTTCGCCGGAGACGGACGGGAGATCTACTGGACGCTGCCCGTCTATTCCCGCGAAGGATCGCGCGACGAATCGCTGGCCGTGGCCGCCGTGCGGGCGGCGAACAACAAGGATCGCTGGCTCGTGGCCGTGGATGCGGATTCCGGAAAGACCCGTGTCGTCGATCGGCAGCACGACGAGGCGTGGGTGCGGGAGCTGGGCGGATCGAACGGGAGTGAGTCCTCGTCGTACGGCTGGATACCCGAACAGACACGGATCTGGTTTCTGTCCGAGCGCGACGGCTGGATGCATCTCTACACGGTGGACGTCTCGACGCCGGGTAGCGAAGCGCGCCAGCTCACGAAAGGCGCATGGGAAGTCTCGTCCGTGTCGGTGTCCCCGGACAGGCAGAAGTTCTATCTCACCACGAGTGAGGTCCATCCCGGCGAACGTCAGATCTATGCGATGCCAGTCGATGGCGGCGCGCGCGTGCGACTGACCGCGGCGACCGGCAGCAGCGAGGGGCCGGTGTCTCCAGATCAGACGACGCTGGGCGTCGTCTACTCGTATGTCAACAAGCCGCCGGATCTGTATCTGCTGGCGAACCGGCCGGGAGCGACGGCGAAACAGGTCACGACCTCATCGACGGAGGAGTGGCGATCGTTCAAGTGGATCGATCCGCAGGTCGTCACGTACACGGCGCGGGACGGGGCGAACGTGTATGCGCGTCTCTTCACGCCGGAGATGATGGGTGCGCGGCGTGATCCCCTGGCGCCGGCCGTGGTCTTTGCGCACGGGTCCGGCTATCTGCAGGACGCCCACAAGTACTGGTCGTCGTACTTTCGCGAGTACATGTTCGACAATCTGCTGGCCTCGAGGGGCTATGTTGTGCTGGATCCCGACTATCGCGCGAGCGCGGGATACGGCCGCGACTGGCGGACCGCCATCTACGAGCACATGGGTGGTAAGGATCTGGACGACGTGGTGGATGGCGCGAAGTTTCTCGTGGACACGCAGAAGATCGATTCGAGGCGCATTGGTATCTATGGCGGCAGCTATGGCGGGTTCCTGACGCTGATGGCGCTCTTCACGTCGCCCGACACGTTCGCGGCCGGCGCGGCGCTGCGTCCGGTGACCGACTGGGCGCACTACAATCATGGGTATACGTCGAATATTCTCAATGAACCGCAGAACGATCCCGACGCGTACCGCAGGAGCTCGCCGATCTATTTCGCCGCCGGGCTCAGGAAACCGCTGTTCATCGGCCACGGCATGGTAGACACGAACGTGCTCTTCCAGGACACGGTGCGACTCGTTCAGCGTCTGATTGAGTTGAGAAAGGAGAACTGGGAAGTGGCGCCGTTTCCGGTCGAGAACCACGCGTTCGAAGAGGAGACGAGCTGGGCTGACGAGTACAAACGGATCCTGAAACTGTTCGAGACCCATCTGAAGGGGAAGATGTGACGGGGGATGAACTTCTGGATCGCTTTCGGCGCTCGGGTGCGCTGCTCGAGGGGCATTTCCGGCTGTCGTCGGGCCTGCACAGCGGAGGCTATATGCAGTCCGCGCTGGTGTTGCAGCAGCCGGCGGATGCCGAGATGATCGGTCGCGCCATTGGCGATCGTGTCCGGCATCTGCGGCCGAGCGTTGTCCTGTCGCCGGCGCTTGGCGGGCTCATCATCGGCCACGAAGTGGCGCGAGCGCTGGGCGTACGGTTTGTGTTCGTCGAACGGCAGGACGGCGTCTTCATGCTTCGCCGCGGCTTCATCCTGAGCGAAACCGATCGCGTGCTCGTCGTTGAAGACGTGCTGACCACCGGTGGTTCCACGCGCGAGACGATACGAGCGGCGGTCGCGGCCGGTGCGCAGGTCGTCGGCGCGGCGGCGATTGTGGATCGCAGTGGTGGCACGCTCCGCTTCGATGTTCCCCACGAAGCGTTGCTCGAGGTGGCCCTCCCGACGTATCAGCCCGACCAGTGTCCGCTCTGCGCGAAGGGTTTGCCCGTCGTGAAACCCGGGTCGCGGCCCGTGCCGGCTTGAGCGACAAAACGACGATCACCGCAGAGACCGCGAAGCCCGCAGAGAATCGTACGTGGGGTCCGGCTTTAGCCGGACCATCGAGCCGACTTCCCGACCTAACTAACTCTGCGTGCTCTGTGAGTTCTGCGTTTAGCGTCGTGTCTTCGGTCCCTGCCGAGTAAACTTCATGCCGACATTCAAGCTGACTCTCGCGTACGACGGCACGGGTTTCGTTGGCTGGCAGCGGCAGGCGTCGGGCACATCGATTCAAGGTCTCCTCGAAGACGCGTTCCGCGAACTCGATGGCCGCGATGTGCCCGTGACCGGAGCGGGCCGCACCGATGCCGGCGTGCACGCGCTCGGGCAGGTGGCCGGCGTGACGATCGCGCGCGTCATGGATGCGGCCTCGCTCGTGTCGGCGATCAACGCGCGGCTCCCCGACGCGGTGCGCCTGCTCGACGCGGTCGAAGTCGCCGAGACATTTCACGCGCGATTCCATGCGCGCGCGAAAACCTACCGCTACCGCATCTGGAATGATGCGCTGCTCAGCCCCTTCGAGCGGCTGTACGCCTGGCACGTTCCGGCACCGGTGCTGGACGTCGACACGATGACCGCGGCGGCGGCGCTCATCGAGGGCCGCCACGACTTCGCGGCGTTTCAGGCGGCAGGCACCGAGACGCGATCGAGCGAGCGCATCGTGTTCTCATCGAGCGTCCACGGCCCGTCGGGAGACGAGCATGGCCGTCGCGGTCGTAGTGCAGGCCTTCAGGCCTGCCGTGGCGCCCTGATTGCGTATGAGGTCTCCGGCAGCGGCTTTCTGCGGCACATGGTGCGGAACATCATTGGTACGCTGGTCGAGGTTGGGCGAGGCCGGCGTCCCGTGGAGTGGGTGAGCGAGGTGCTGGCCTCGAAAGATCGCGGCCGTGCCGGTCCGACCGCGCCGGCTGAAGGACTGTTCCTCGTACGCGTTGAGTACGATTAGTCACGAGCGCATCCACTCGGCGATCCGCGGTCGCCTCTTGCTGACGACTGGCGGCGCCTCGTGACGCTCGCCGCGCCTCCGCTTCGCGCACCGAGGAAGTTGTGCTCGGGCTCGCGGTCCTGCCGCCCAGCGTGGCGACCGTCGCCACAGCCGAAGGGTACGAGGCGAAGGCCGCGGTGTCCGGCCTGCCGACCGATTGGCGGCGCCGAGGGATCCCGGCGGGTGTGCATCGGAGGCCCCCGCCGCAACCGACTGCGTTGCATCAGCGGACCGGGCGTGCTGGGATACAATTGGCGTTTTCGCGAAGGACGATGCATGTCGCTTGAGCAGCTGCTGGTGTCGATTCCTCCGGGATCGCCGGACGACACGCTGGCGCGTCAGGTCAACTTCGAGCAGCTGCCCGCGCACGTCGCCATCATCATGGATGGCAACGGCCGGTGGGCCGCCCAGCGCCATCTGCCGCGTGTCGAGGGACACCGCGCCGGCATCGACTCGGTTCGCGATGTGGTCGAAACGTCGGCCCGCATGGGCATCGGCGTTCTCACCCTCTACGCGTTCTCCGTGGAAAACTGGAAGCGTCCGCGTGCCGAGATCAGCACGCTGATGATGCTGCTCAAGCGGTACATCAGGCTCGAGCTCGGCAATCTCAACAAGAACAACATCAGGTTTCGCGTCATCGGTCGATCCGAGGAGCTTGCACCCGACGTCCAGCGCGAGCTCGAGGTGGGCACGTGCGAGACGGCCGCCAATACCGGGATGTTGTTCAATATCGCCCTCAACTATGGCGGCCGAACCGAGATTGTCGATGCCGTGCGTCGGGCGCTCGCCGCGGGCATTGCGCCGGACGATCTGGACGAGCGGCGGTTCAGCGATCTGCTGTACACGGCGGGTCAGCCCGATCCCGATCTGCTGATTCGCACGAGCGGCGAGATGCGCATCAGCAACTTCCTGCTCTGGCAGATCGCGTACGCGGAAATCTGGGTCACAGAAACCCTCTGGCCGGATTTTCGGCGTCGGGATCTGCTCGAGGCCGTCCTCGCTTACCAGAAGCGCGATCGCCGGTACGGCGGCATCAAGCCGTCGCCCGTCGCGCTCGGCGCCAAGTGAACCCCTCGCACCAGCGCCTCAAGCGTTGTGAACCCGGTGAACCCGGTGAACCCAGTGAACCCGGTGAACCGCGTGAACCTAGTGAACCGCGTGAACCCGGTGAACCACCTTCACCATGACCCGTGTGCTGAGCGGCGCCGCACTGCTCGTCTTGGCCGTGGCGGTGGTCTGGTTTGCGCCAGGCCTGCTGTTCTTTCTGGTCGCAGAAGCGCTGCTCCTCCTCGCGTTCACCGAGTACGCCGCGCTTGCCGAGGCGAACGGAGTGGCGGTGCCGACGACGGTGGCAGGCGCGGCTGTGGCGCTGACATGTGCCAGCTTCTCGCGTCTGGTGTTCGGTGGCCTCCCCTGGGTCTCGCTCGACCTCGTCCTGATGCTGGCGTTCGTGACGCTCGGCACGATGGCCCTGGCAAACTGGCGGGGCGGATCCGACGCGCTGGCGCTGGCGGCGGCCTCCGTCTTGCCCATCCTGTATCTGGGGTTGCCCGTGGGCGCCATGGTGGCGATTCGCGAGGCCCGCGGGCGTGAAGCGCTCGCGCTGCTGATGCTGACCGTCATCGTCAGCGACACCGCGCAGTTCTATACGGGACGAACGCTCGGCAAACACCTGCTGGCCCCGGCCATCAGCCCCAAGAAGACCGTCGAAGGCGCGATTGGCGGCTTCGTCTTTGGAACGCTGCTGCTGGTGTTCGCCGGCCACTGGTGGCTGCCCGCGACGTCGATTCCGCAGCGGGCCGCGCTCGGTGCCGCTGTTGTCGGGCTCGGCATCGCCGGCGATCTCTTCGAGTCGATGCTGAAGCGGAGCGCCGGCGTCAAAGACAGCTCGGCGTTGATTCCGGGACACGGGGGCGTGCTCGATCGCATCGACGCCCTGCTGTTCGCCGCGCCGATCTACTACATTGTCCTTAACTATCTGTAGCTGGCAGCTGTCGGCTCTCAGCTATCAGCTAGAAGCCGAGAAGCCAACCCAGAACTGAGAGCCGAGAGCTGAGAGCTGAAAGCCCCTTTGTGAAACGGATATCCATCCTCGGATCGACGGGATCAATCGGCCAGAGCGCCCTGGCGGTTGTGGATGCCCACGCCGATCGGCTGCAGGTCGTGGGACTGGCGGCGGGCGAAAACGCCGAGGGCTTGGCCGGGCAGATCGATCGCTATCGACCGCGCATTGTGGCGATGGCCTCTGGCGCCGCGCTGGATCGCCTGCGCTGCCTCGGAACATTCGCTGTCCCCGTCGCGGAGGCGGGCCCTGCCGGCCTCGTGGCGGTCGCGTCGCACCCCGACGCCGACATCGTCTTGTGCGCGTCGGCCGGCACGGACGCACTCGAAGCGGTGCTGGCCGCGATCGAGTGCGGGAAGACCATCGCCCTTGCCAACAAGGAAATCCTCGTGATGGCCGGCGGCATCGTGATGGAGGCCGCGCGGCGTCGCGGCGTGACGGTTCTTCCCGTGGACAGTGAACACAACGCGATTCACCAGTGCCTGCACGCCCGTGACGCCGCCGAACTGAAGCGTCTGGTGCTCACCGCGTCTGGCGGTCCCTTCAGGGGCCGGCGTGCCGCCGACCTCGACGACGTCTCGGCCGCCGAGGCGCTCCAGCACCCCACATGGCGGATGGGAAAGAAGATCACGATCGATTCAGCCACGCTGATGAACAAGGGTCTGGAGGTCATCGAAGCGCACTGGCTGTTCGGCGTCCGTGCGGATCAGATCGACGTGGTCGTTCATCCCCAGTCGGTCGTGCATTCGATGGTCGAGTTCGTCGATGGTTCGATCATCGCGCAGCTGGGCATTACCGACATGCGGCTGCCCATTCAGTACGCCTTCTCCTATCCCGAGCGCTGGGTCAGTCCGCTGTCGTCGCTGGATCTCGCCCGGATCGGAGCACTCGAGTTCGAGGCGCCGGATACGACCGCGTTCCCGTGCCTCGGCCTGGCGTATCGCGCGCTCGAAGCGGAGCGCAGTCTGCCGGTGGTGTTGAATGCCGCCAACGAAGTGGCGGTGGCGCGGTTTCTGGCCGGGCGTCTTGGCTTCACCGCGATCGCCCGGGTCATCGAACGTACGATGGACGCCCATCGACCGGCTGAGGTGAATACGCTGGCAGAAGTGCGCACTGTCGACCAGTGGGCGCGCGAGTACGCTCAGGGCGTAGCCCGCGAGGTAGAATCAAAGGTCTGAGGTTCTTTTGCTGAACACGCTGCAGACACTCGCATCATTCCTCTTCGTGCTGGGCGTGCTCGTCTTCGTGCACGAACTGGGGCACTTCCTCGCCGCCAAGCGCGTCGGGATCCGGGTGCTCAAGTTCCAGCTTGGATTCAACCCGACGATTTTCAGTTTCCGCCGCGGCGACACCGAGTACGGCATCGGGGCGCTTCCGCTTGGCGGCTACGTGAAGATGGCGGGCGAAAGCGCGGACGAAGCACGCACCGGCCATGCGGACGAATTTCTTTCGAAGTCGAAGTGGCAGCGTTTCCAGGTACTCGTCATGGGTCCGACCATGAACCTGATCCTGGCAGTTGTGGTCACCGCCATCGTGCTGCACCAGGGCGCCGACGTGCCCGTGTTCGAAGACGAGGCCCCCGTCGTGGGCGTGGTGGCCGCGGGCTCGCCGGCAGCCACCGCCGACATCCGGCCGGGCGACCGCGTCGTCTCCGTCAACGATCGCGGCGTGGCGACGTGGAAGGATCTCTATATCGCCATCGGCACGAAACCGAATCGCGAAGTTGCCCTCAAAGTCGATCGCAGCGGCGTCGAGACCACGCGGAAGATTACGCCCGTGAAGTCGCCGGGTGAAGAACGGTTCGAAATCGGGGACATTGGCGTCCTTCCAAACGTCCACCCGCACCTCACGCTGGTCGATCCGGGCGACGCAGGAGACCGGTCGGGCCTCAAGGTCGGCGACGTGCTGCTCACGGTCGATGGCCAGCCGCTCACGTTTCAGACCGAGTTCCGTCAAGCCATTGCCAAGCATCCGGAGAAATCGATGCAGGTGCTGGTTCGGCGCAATGGCGTTGAGCAGGTGCTCACCGTGACACCTGCAAAGAAAGGCACCACAGGATGGCTCGGCGTGCTGCCCGTGGACGAAACCAAGAGCATCAGGCCTGGTCCGATTCAGGCCGTTCAGATGAGTGTCCAGGAAAACGTCAAGACGGCCGGTCTGATTTTCCAGACCCTCTGGGGCCTCGTCACGCGCGAGACGTCGCCCAGGCAGCTGATGGGACCGGTCGCCATCGCGCAGCTGTCCGGGGAATCCGCTCAGCTCGGATGGGTGGCCCTCATGAGCCTGATGGCGTCGATCAGTTTGAATCTTGGCTTGCTGAATCTGATGCCGATTCCGGTGCTCGACGGCGGTCACATCACCATCATGGCGCTCGAGGGCCTGGCGCGACGCGACTTCAGCAAGGCCGTGAAGGAAAAGATGATCCTCGCGGGTCTTGCCGTCCTGATGCTGCTGATGGTCACGGTCATCTACAACGATCTCACCCGCATCAGCTGGATCGAACGCCTGATGCCCTGGCGATAGGCGCACCTTCGGTGATCACCACAGAGGACGCAAAGGACACAGAGTTCACGGTCAAGTTGACGCCGCTTCCAGCTCTCAAGCAGACAGGATCTCCCCATGAAGAATTTCACGGCGGTCATCGAGCGGGATGCCGACACGGGTCTGTACGTTGGATGGGTGCCAGGCTTTTCCGGGGCGCATAGCCAGGGGGCGACGCTCGACGAGCTGCGGTCGAATCTCCAAGAAGTGATCGAAATGCTTCTCGAAGAGGGCGACCCCAGACTTGAGAGCGTGTTCATCGGGACTCAGACCGTCGAAGTGGCGTAGCTCGTGGCGAAGCCGCCGGTTCTCAAACCTCGCGAGGTCGTGGCGCTTCTCGCAAAGTTGGAGTTCGCGGAAGTCCGGCAGCGAGGCTCTCACCGACAGTTTCGCCATAGCGATGGTCGCGGCACGACCGTTCCATTTCATCGGGGACGCGATATTTCACCGACCCTGCTTCGTCAGATCGCCAAAGACATCGGCCTATCGGTCCAAGACTTTCTCGCGGCACAACCAGGCAAGAGGCCAAACGCTGCGCCGGAGCCGACGGCTGATGATGCGGACTCGCCAAAGACGCCGCGCGAACCAGGCCGCGGGTGAGGCGAACGTTTAGACCGCTCGATTGTCTGCGCCACTGATCTCATAGGAGAACTTCTTGTGGAAGACTACGTAAGCTTTTACGAACTAGCGAAGCGGCTGGGAGTCTCCTACGACACTGTTCGCAGAAGCGTTGCCAAGTATGGCGATGAATTGGGAATCGCAGTGCAGAAGATGAAGACGCCGGGCAGCAAGGGCGCGCTCACGCAATGCATTTCCGGTGATGACGCGAACACGCTTGTGGCTTTTCTGGAAAATAGACCCAAGAGCGATCAAATTGGCGGCGGCGACGAGAATGAAGTGTCCTTCCGGCGTTTCGGATACTTCTACATTATTCAGGTAGTGCCGGAGTTGATGCCAAATCGAGTCAAGATCGGTTACACAGACAATCTCGATCAGCGCCTCCGTGAGCATCAAACATCAGCCCCAACGGCACGATTCGCAAAGCACTGGGAATGTAAGAGATCTTGGGATCAGGCTGTTATGGACAGCATTACGAGAGAAGGCTGTGCTCTCGTAATGAACGAGGTCTACGAGGGCGATGTCGAGTCATTTGTTAGCCGTGCGAACGCTTTCGTCGCCATGCTGCCGGCCAGTTCCACAGAAGTTCCCTTGGCCGACAGTTCTCCACTCCGGCTGGCGCCTGACGGCCGAGATGGCCAAGGTGGTGAAGTCTAGCTCGGCGCTGCGCCGGACGAACGGAATGACCAGCTTCACATAGACACTTCGCGACTTGGCCGAGGCATATCCCG
Source organism: Vicinamibacteria bacterium (assembly GCA_041476545.1). GTDB lineage: Bacteria > Acidobacteriota > Vicinamibacteria > Vicinamibacterales > CAVVIG01 > JBGOTP01. The sequence goes on from JBGOTP010000033.1 coordinate 19,394, forward strand.
CGACGGCAACTAGCGCAAAGGCAGTTGCAGCGCTCGCCAGCCACATCCAGCGGTTACCGCTCGATCCGTTCTTCGAGCCGGCCTCCGTCACGCTCGTCTCAAAGGGCAACAAGCGGCACGTCATGGACGGAGAGCGCGAGCTACTCGATGTGGGGTGTAACGAACTTACATCCTGGGCGCGTCATATTGCCTATGGGACCCGCTGCCGTATGGGAGATCTGGAACGGGTTATCGTTGAGCATCTGAGCCGCGGCGAAGCGCTACCCGCAATGATCTTGCTGCGGAGCCACTTCGAGGCAGCGGCCCTCGCCGCTCATTGCGTTGCAGAACTGAGTGCGGCCGCACGGCAAGAGAAAGTCCAAGCGCTCGGACAATTGATGGTGGCGACTCTGTTTGGGACCGCTCTGAAGAAACACCGAGAGAAAACCTCGGTGGCAGACCTCCTGAAGTCCTTTGAAGGCGATACCATTCGGATCTGCGCTGCGGTCAACTCGCTCGACAGCTTCTACTACCGGGAGCACTCCAACGGTGAACTCTCGGTCGCATATTCGCTGCTATGCGAGTTCGCGCATCCGAACCATCGGGGTGTCATGGACTTCATGGTTGCGTCGGAGCAAGCGGCTGGCTGGGAGATTAAGTACGAACTAACCGCCGTCCCGAACGCAGAGCTCATCGCGGGGGCCATAGACACGTTGCTTGTGTCAATGCGAGCCGGCTATTCAGCTGGCGAGCTGCTGCGATGTTGGCAATTCAGCGAGCTGGGCGGCCAACTCGTCTGGCGCGGGCCTTCGCCGGATCAGGCCAAAGGCGTGTGGGAAGACCTGCTTCAACGAACGGCGGAGTGACATTCGAGGTCGTCGGCGGGATCGAGCAGGTTGAAACTGTTGCAGCGGGTCCGGTCTCAACGTTCGGTCGTTTACTTGGACAAGCCATGAAACGCCCGGTGAAACAATCTGCGCTGTGCCTCAAGAATGCTGGGAACGAAGCCTCGCTGCTCCTCGGCAAGGTCTATCGAATTTTGCCCGATGCGCGGGCAGCCATCTGACCCTTGTGTCCATCGTGTCCTTCGTGGTGGCCGAGCGCAGCGACCTCCCCCATCGCCTCCCGCGCCACCGCAATCGTTTTGTCCACGTCCCTCACCGTGTGCGCCGCCGACAGAAACCACGCCTCGAATTGCGACGGAGGCGGATAGACGCCGCGCGCGAGCATGCCGCGGAAGAAGCGCGCATAGCGATCGGTATTGGCGCTCGTGGCGGATCGATAGTTGCCGACGGCCTGATCGGTGAAGAAGGGCGTCAGGATGGAACCCATCGCATTGACCTGTAACGCGACGCCCGCCTCACGTGCCGCGTCAGCGAGTCCCGCCGCGAGCCGCGCTCCGAGGGTCGCAAGGTGTTTGTACAGCGCCGGCTTCAGCTGGTCGAGACACCAGATGCCTGCGGTCATCGCGAGCGGATTGCCAGACAGTGTGCCGGCCTGATAGACCGGACCTGCAGGCGAGACCAGATCCATCAGATCCGCGCGCCCGCCGTACGCGCCAACCGGCAGTCCGCCTCCGATGATTTTCCCGAGACATGTGAGATCCGGTCGAACACCGGCAAGCTGCTGAGCGCCGCCACGCGATGCCCGAAATCCGGAGATGACCTCGTCGAAGATGAGCAGGGCCCCGTGGGCGGTGCACAGCTCGCGGAGTCCACCGAGGAATCCGTCCGCGGGCGGCACCACGCCCATGTTGCCGGCAATTGGTTCGACAATCAGCGCCGCAATCTGATTCCGGTTGACGTCGAACACCCGGCGGACCGAGTTGAGGTCGTTGTAGCTGGCGAGAAGCGTGTCGCCGGCAGCGCCCTTCGTGACCCCCGGGCTCGTCGGCACGCCGAGTGTGAGCGCGCCGGAGCCGGCCTGCACGAGGAACCCGTCAGCGTGACCGTGATAGCACCCTTCGAACTTGATGATCTTGTCTCGCGTGGTGGCTGCCCGCGCCACACGGACCGCGCTCATTGTGGCCTCGGTGCCCGAGCTGACGAAGCGCACTCGCTCGATCGACGGCATGCAGCGCCGGACGCGTTCGCCGAGATCGATCTCGAGCGGGCTCGGTGCGCCGTAGCTCGTGCCATCCCGCGCGGCCGAGGTGAGCGCCTTGATCAATCCCCTTGGCGCGTGCCCGTGGATGAGCGGACCCCACGACATCACGTAGTCGATATATGCGTTACCGTCGACGTCGTACAGTCGCGCGCCCCTGGCACGGCGAATGAAGAGCGGCGATGATCCGACCGACTTGAACGCCCGAACCGGACTGTCGACGCCGCCGGGAAGAATCTTGAGGGCATGTGAGAAGAGACGCGCCGATTTCGTGGTGTTCATGCGAGCGCGCGAGCGGCCTCACGCGCGTAGTAGGTGATGATGATGTCGGCGCCGGCCCGGCGGATCGACGTGAGCGTCTCGAGCATCGCTCGTGGTTCGTCGATCCAGCCGTTGCGTGCCGCCGCCTTGAGCATCGCGTACTCGCCGCTCACGTGGTATGCCGCGGTGGGATAACCGAACGCCTCTTTCACTCGCGTGATGATGTCGAGGTAGGGCAGCGCCGGCTTCACCATCACAATGTCGGCACCTTCGTCGATGTCCTGTTCAACCTCCCGGAGCGCTTCCTCCGCGTTGGCCGGATCCATCTGGTGCGACCGCCGATCGCCGAACTTGGGCGCCGACCCGGCGGCATCTCGAAACGGGCCGTAGAACGCCGAACAGTACTTGGCGGAGTACGCCATGATGGCCACGTGTTCGTGCCCGTCCTCGTCGAGCGCCTCCCGAATCGCGCCGACCCGGCCATCCATCATGTCGGACGGCGCGACGATGTCGGCACCCGCGGCGGCGTGGGAGACCGCCGCCCGCACGAGCTGGTCGACGGTCGGATCGTTGACGATCTCGTTGTCCACGATGATGCCGCAGTGTCCGTGGTCGGTGTACTCGCAGAGACAGACGTCGGTGACGACGAGCAGGCCCGGGACTTCTTTCTTGAGCGCGCGCACCGCCGATGCGACGGGGCCCTCCGGGTCGGCCGCGCCCGATCCGCCGGCGTCCTTGCTC
>JBGOTP010000034.1:0-22199 GCA_041476545.1 Vicinamibacteria bacterium
CTCGATGTCTTCCGAGATGATGAGCAGCGGACGGCCGAGCTGCGCCACCTGTTCGAGCACCGGGAGTAGATCCTTCATCGAGCTGATCTTCTTCTCGTGAATCAGGATGACCGGATTCTCGAGCACGACTTCCATGCGCTCGGGGTCGGTCACGAAGTAGGGCGACAGATAGCCGCGGTCGAACTGCATGCCCTCGACGACGTCGAGAGAGGTTTCCATGCTCTTGGCTTCTTCGACCGTGATGACGCCGTCCTTGCCGACTTTGTCCATCGCGTCCGCGATGATCTTGCCAATCGTCTCGTCGTTGTTCGCCGAGATGGTGCCGACCTGCGCCACCATGTTGCCGCTCACGGCCTTTGACGTCTTCTTGAGCTCAGCTGTAATCGCTTCAACGGCCCGTTCGACGCCGCGCTTGATGTCCATCGGGTTCGCGCCCGCGACCACGTTCCTGGCGCCTTCACGGTAGATCGCCTGCGCGAGGACGGTGGCGGTGGTGGTGCCGTCGCCCGCTGTGTCCGACGTCTTGCTGGCGACCTCGCGGACCATCTGGGCGCCCATGTTCTCGAGCGGATCCTTCAGGTCGATTTCCTTGGCCACCGTCACGCCGTCCTTGGTAATGGTCGGCGAGCCAAATTTCTTGTCGAGGACGACGTTGCGTCCCTTCGGGCCGAGGGTCACTTTCACCGCGTCGGCCAACTGGTTGACGCCGCGCAGCACGGCCTGCCGTGCCTGCTCGCCGTACACAATCTGTTTTGCCATCTGACTATTCTCCTGTAGCTATTGCTCGCCTGATCAGCACTCAGCTGTCGGCTCTCAGCTTTCGGTTCTCAGCTCCCAGCCTGACGGCTGAACGCTGACGGCTGAAAGCTACTTCTTCTTCTTCGTCTCGCCGCCGCCTTCGATGACGGCCAGCACTTCGTCTTCGCGCATGATGAGGTATTCCTCCCCATCGAGCTTGATCTCTTGGCCTGAGTACTTGCCGAACAGGATCGTATCGCCGGCCTTGACGTCGAGCGGAATGCGCTTGCCGTCGTCCTTCACCTTGCCGTCGCCGGCGGAGATGACCTTGCCCTGCTGCGGCTTCTCTTTGGCCGAGTCGGGGATGATGATCCCGCCGATCTTCTGTTCCCCCTCATCGATGCGTTGAACGATGATGCGGTCGTGCAGCGGTCTGCAATTCATAGCTGTCTACTCCGGTCTCTCGTGATGTTATGGAGGTTCCTGAAGGTCGGGCCTTCTATCGTCGCCGTGCGTGCCGCGTGCCCACATCGCATTGGCACTCGCCATCGGCGACTGCCAATTATACGTGACCTGCCGCTCACGTCAAGAAACTTTTCAGCCTGCCCGCCTCTTGAGCCGGTATTCGCCCATCTTACGGGTGAGGGTATTGCGATGGATACCGAGGGAATCGGCTGTTTTGGTGAGGCTTCCGTCGCATCGCCCGAGCATCCGCGCGATGAACCGCTTTTCGAGTTCGCGGACGGCGTCGTCGAACAGGACGCCCCGGTCCACCATTTCCTCGACGAGTTTCTCGAGTCGGTCGCTGATCACGCCAGGTTACGTCCTGTGAGACGGCGGAACGCCTCGATGTACTTGTCGCGCGTGCTCGCCACCACGTCGTCGGGAAGGGAGGGGACGGGCGGCTGTTTGTTCCATTTGATGCGCTCGAGGTAGTCGCGGACGAACTGCTTGTCGAAGCTCGGCTGAGGCCCACCCGCGCGGTAGCCGTCGCGCGGCCAAAAGCGTGAAGAGTCGGGCGTGAGGACTTCGTCGATGAGCAGCACGCGTTCGTCGTCGGGCCGGCGGCCGCCTGACGGTGGGATGAGGCCGAACTCGAATTTCGTGTCGGCGACAATGATTCCGCAGGATTCGGCGTGGGCCGCTCCTTCGGCGTAGAGCCGAAGCGTCAGATCCTTCACGCGCGCCAGCACGTTCCCGCCGACGAGCTCTGCCGCGTCGGCCTCACTGATGTTGATGTCGTGCCCCGTCTGCGCTTTTGTCGCAGGCGTGAAGATCGGCTGCGGCAGCCGTTCGGACTCCCGCAATCCCGGAGGCAGGCGAATGCCGCAGACCTCTCCTGTCGCCAGATAGTCCTTCCAGCCCGACCCTGTCAGGTAGCCGCGTGCGACACACTCGATCGCGAGTGGTGTCGTCTTCTTCACGAGCATCGATCGGCCGGCGAAGAGGGCCGCCTCGGAGCCCATCACCGCGGGGAACGCCGCCGGCTCGGTGGAGATGAGGTGATTCTGGACGATGGGCGAGGTGCGGCCGAACCAGAACGTCGAAATTTGGGTCAGGACTTTCCCTTTGTCGGGAATCCCCGATGCCAGCACATAGTCGAACGCCGAAATGCGATCGGTCGCGACCATCAACAACTGGTCGCCAAAGTCGTAAATGTCGCGGACCTTTCCCTGTTGATCGGGCGCGCGACCGGCGAGCGTGGTGTTGAGAACGGGCGTGGACGGCGGCAAGAATTCCTCGAACGGAACGGAAGTTCGCGATTCTACAGGGCGCAGCGTTCATTGACAACAACAACATGTAGCGGCCAGGCCGCGCTGAGGTCGCTAGAAGGTTATAGTAGGGGGGCCCTCACTGATGCGACTACACATCCGAACGCTCCTGGTTGTTGCGCTGGCCGCCGGCCTGATTGCGGTCTTTCTTCATCAAGTCGATCTGAGCGGCGTCGTGAAGGAAATCGGGCACGCGCGGCCCGAGTGGCTGGTGCTTTCCCTGCTATCGATGTTCCTGAATCTGGTGCTGCGTGCGCTGCGCTGGCGCTATCTGCTTGATCCGATCGGCAAGACCAGCTTCGCGAACTCCTTTCGGGCAACCGCGGTCGGGTTTGCCGCGCGAGGCGTGCTGCCGTCGGCCGCCGGGGAACTGGTCCGACCGTACTTCCTGTCGCGCCACGAAGCGGTCAGCGCGACAGGGGCGTTTGCGACGGTGATCCTGGAACGGTTGCTCGATATGCTGACCGTGCTGGTGCTTCTCGCGTCGTTCGTGTTCGTCTTTGGCCGCGACTCGATGGCGGCCAACCCGGCGGCGTTCGTGGCGGTCAAGTGGGCCGGAGGCGTTGCCGCGATGGTTGCGGTCCTCGCGCTCGCCGTACTATTTGTGCTCGCCGGCAACCCCGGGAAGGTGAATCAGGCGCTCAGACGGGCTGAAGAGATGCTGCCCTCGGCGTTTGTCGGCGTGCTGGCGCGCCTGGCCGACAAGTTCGTCGGGGGCCTGGCAGCCATCCGCAGGCCGAGCCGGTTGCTCGGGGCGCTGGCCTGGTCGTTCCCGCTCTGGCTGTCCATCGCCCTGGGCGTCTGGGCGGTGGCGGTCGCGTTTCGCCTGTCGGTGCCGTTCAGCGGGTCGTTTCTCCTCATGGCCTTGCTCGTGATCGGGGTGGCCGTGCCGACGCCGGGCGCGGTCGGCGGCTTTCACGAGGCGTTCCGGTTCGGTGTCACGCAGTTTTTCGGCGCCTCGCAGGGGGCGGCGGTGGGTGCCGCCATCGTGCTGCACGCGTTGTCGGTCGGGTCTGCACTGTCGCTCGGGTTGATTTTCGCGGCGCAGGCCGGTCTGAACGTGACCGGGATGCGACACCTTGTGCGTGAGGCCGAGTCCGGCGGTCCGGCGTAGGCATCATGAAGTGCCCGTACTGCGCGCATCTGGGTGACAAGGTCGTGGACTCGCGCGAAAGCAAGGAGGGCGAGGTCATCCGGCGGCGGCGCGAGTGTCTCGAGTGCGGCAAGCGCTTCACGAGCTACGAACGGATCGATGAGATCCCGTACATGGTCGTGAAGAAGGACGGTACGCGCGAACGCTTCGATCGCCAGAAGCTGACTGGCGGTCTGCTGAAGGCGTGCGAGAAGCGTCCCGTGAGTGTCGCGGCTCTCGAAGCCATTGCGGATCGCGTGGAAGCGACACTCCAGGACCGGTCCGAGAAGGAAATTGCCACCGCCGAAATCGGGGCCTTCGTCATGGAAGAACTCAAGGGACTCGACAAGGTCGCCTATGTGCGCTTCGCATCGGTCTATCGCCACTTTCGCGATATCGGCGAGTTCATGAGCGAGTTGAAGGGCCTCCTCAACGTGAAAGAGTAGCTGACAGCTCTCAGCTTTTGGCCTCGAGCCGCTTCTCGAGAATCTGTGAGTCGCGGAGGTCGTTCAGCCCCAAATCCGAGGGCGTGACGCCGGCAAGAGCGGCGGCGGGCACGAGCCCGACGATCTCGCTTTCCCGAACTGTCACACCATACCGAGCGGCCTCGCGCTTGACCGCCTCGAATACGCGGGTGATCGGCGTGTATTCGTAGTCCGTCAGATTCATCGAAACCTGCACACAGCCGCGCTCGACAAGCGTCAGGCCGAGGGCCTTCACGTACGGGAGGCCGCCGCCGCTCTCGCGAATTGTGGAGGCAATCCGTTTCGCCACATCGATCCGGCCGGTTGCAAGATTGACGTTGAAGGCGATGAGCGGTTTCCGAGCGCCGACAACGGATACGCCGGCGCTCGGGTGGGGTTTGGATGGGCCAAAGTCGGGCGCCCACGCCGGCGTTGACATTCTTGTCGCCAATGCCGGCAACCCACCTCGGCGAATGTCCTCGAGATGGGCCCGCGCCCGGTGCGACGCCGCCTCCTCGTAGAGGAAGACCGGAACGCCGAACCGCGCCGCAATGGACGCGCCGACGCTCCGTGCGAGGTCGACGCAGTGGTCCATCGTCGCGCCCGAGAGCGGGACGAACGGCACCACGTCCACCGCGCCCACTCGTGGGTGCTCGCCGCGATGCGTGCGGAGATCGATGTCGGCGACTGCCCGTCCGAAGAGGGCCAGCACCGCTCGGCTGATCGCATCCGGCTCGCCGGCCAGGGTGAACACGGACCGGTTGTGCGACGGGTCGCTGGACACGTCGAGCAGACGCGCGCCTGGCGTGGCGAGGATCGCGTCAGCCATCGCCGCAACAATCGCCGGGCGGCGGCCTTCGCTCACGTTGGGGATGCACTCGATGAGAGACATCAGGATTGCCCGAAGGCTGTCAGCTGTCGGCTATCAGCTATCAGCTGTCAGCTGTCAGCAGCCTGATTGTAGATTGAGCGACGGAATCCGCGCTCTGCAATCTGCAGTCTTATGTTCCCGATCTCAGGTTCCCGAGATCGGGTTCGCAAGGCTCGGTGCTATAATTCGCGCTGCTCCGAATACTGACCAATGTCCGATCCGCCCGGCACCGGCATCTCGCGCGCGCCCGATAGCGCGTCGGACTCGGGTCGCGACGCGAAAGTCGGGCAGCAGCTGCTCGCCAGCGTCGAGCAGACTCTCACCTCAGAGTGCAGGATGGGCCATGGACATCGGCCATGACGCCATGAAGTGTCCCAAGTGCGGCTATCTCGGTTTTGAGGATGTCGACCGCTGTCGCAACTGTGGGTACGACTTCTCCTTGCTTCCACTATTTGAGTTGCCCGACATCGACGATGCCCCGCTCATCACCAGGGCGTCGCCGCCGCGGAAACCACTTGCCGTTCGACGGCCCACGCCGGAAGTGCCGCGACTTCGTTCCTCGCACCCGCGGACGCCGATGCTGGACCTAGGCCCGGATCGAGAGTCGCTCGCTCGATCGATCGCTCGAGAATCGTCGGTCGGCCAACCGGCCGACGGACACGGTGTCCAGTCTGCGGTCGAGTCCTCAGCCGAACCGGCGGGCGTTGCCGCCCGCGCGAGCGCCGCTGCGATCGATCTGGCGATCCTCGCGGCGATCGATGTCGCCGTGATCTACCTGACGATGCAGGTGTGCGGCGTGACGGTTGGTGACTTTCGCGTTCTACCGAAGGGGCCGTTGTTTGCGTTTCTTGCGGCGCAAAATCTTGGGTATCTCGTTGGTTTCACGGTCGGTGGACAGACGCTCGGCAAGATGGCTGCCGGCATCAAGGTGGTGTCCACCAGTGGCAACGCGGCTCTTGATCTTGGGCACTCGATGGTCCGCGCCCTCGTCTGGATTGTGCTGGCGGTGCCGGTCGGTCTCGGTTTCGCGACCGCTCTCTTCGGACCGGACCGTCGCGGATTGCACGACCGCTGCGCCGGCACGAAAGTCGTCCGTGCCTCGACCTGACGGGGCCTCACGCGCGTTCATTCCCCTCGCCCTGGCTACCGCGTTCGGGGCCGGGTACGCACCGGTCGCCCCGGGCACATTCGGATCCGCTGCGGGCCTGCTGCTGTGGTACATGCTCCCGCACTTGGTGCCGATCCAGAGTGCGGCGATTGTGCTGATGTTCGCCGTGGGATCGTGGAGCGGTTCGGTTGCGGAGCGGCACTTTCGCACGACGGATCCGGGTCCGGTGGTGATCGATGAAGTGATGGGAATGCTCATCACGCTCTTCATGAATCCGGCGGTGGACATGTCCTGGTCGGGCGCGTTCGTGGGGTTCCTGCTGTTCCGCGTCTTCGACATCATCAAGCCGTATCCCGCTCGCCGGCTCGAAAAACTTCCCGGCGGGATCGGCATCATGGCGGACGACGCGATGGCGGCCATTTACGCCAACGTGGCGCTCAGGGGAATACTCATATTGGGTAAGTGGGTAATCGGGTAATCTGGCAATTCCAATTACCCATTTACCCGATTTCGCGATTACCCAATCCATGAAGGCCTGCATCATTGCCGTCGGAAGCGAACTGCTGACGCCGTTTCGCGTCGACACCAATTCCCTCGTTCTCACGGACCGCCTGAACGCCATCGGCTTCGATGTCAGGTTGAAGGTCGTGGTCGGCGACGACGCCGGGGAGCTTGCTCGCGTTTTTGCGGGCGCCCTCGATTCAACAGACCTCGTGGTCTGCACCGGCGGACTGGGTCCAACCGAAGACGACATCACCAGAGACGTCGTCGCTCGGGTTCTGGGGCGGCCTCTGGACCTCGACGAAGCCATCGTGGAACGCATTCGGTCGCGCTTCGCGCAGCGGGGCCTGACGATGGCCGAAATCAACCGGCGGCAGGCGATGGTGCCACGGGGAGCCGTGGTGCTCGAGAACGCGAATGGCACGGCGCCCGGCCTGTGGATCGAGCATGAGCGGACTCGCATCGTCCTGTTGCCAGGACCGCCGCGAGAAATGACGCCGTTGATCGAGACGGTCGTTCGTGAACGGCTCGCGCCGCTGGCGGCGCAGATGGGCGGCGCCGCGTTATTTCGGCGCGTGCTGAAGATCACCGGCCGGACTGAGTCGGACGTTGACGCCAGGGCGCAGCCGATCTACGGACGATGGGTGAATCGGCCCGTGCCGATCAGCACGACGATTCTTGCCGTGCTGGGACAGATCGAGCTGCACCTGACCGCGACCGCGGCGAGTCGCGCGCTCGCGGAGAAGGCGCTCGACGCGGCCGTCGCGGAATTGCAGGACGTCCTCGGGTCCGCGGTCTACAGCACGGACGGGCGCACTCTGGAGGCTGTCGTCGGGGATCTGCTGCGCCGCGCCGGATGGACGATTGCCGCCGCGGAATCGTGCACCGGCGGCCTCCTGACCTCCAGGCTCACGGATGTTCCCGGCAGTTCCGCCTACGTCGAGGCGGGTGTCGTGTGTTACAGCGATCGAATGAAAGTCGAGTGGCTGGGCGTTCCCGAGTTGCTCATCGGACAGCACGGCGCGGTCAGCGAACCTGTCGGCCGCGCGATGGCTGAGGGGATCCGCGCTCGAGTGAAAACCAACGTGGGCATCGGCGTGACCGGCATCGCGGGACCGGGGGGCGGGACCGCCGACAAACCCGTGGGCACGGTGGTGATTGCGGTGGCCATCGAAGGAGATACACGGGCGCGCACGCTCCAGTTGTTCGGCAGCCGGGAACAGGTGAAGTACCAGTCTGCCCAGGCGGCGATGAACATGCTCAGATTGATGATGCTGGGCCGTGTCTGAGGCGGTATTGGTCGTGGTCGTGGCGTATCTGATGGGCTCCGTGCCGTTCGCGCTGATCCTTGCGAGGCGCTGGGGCACCTCGGATCTTCGGCGCATCGGCAGCGGCAATGTCGGGGCGACGAACGTCTTTCGCGCCCACGGGGTTGTCCCCGGACTTCTCGTGGCGCTGCTCGATTTGGGCAAGGGCGCGGCGAGCGTACTACTCGCGGACCGTTTGAGTGGGGGGGCGATTGTGCCCGCTGCGGCCGGCTTTGCCGCGGTGGTCGGCCACGTCTGTCCCGTGTGGCTCGGCTTCCGCGGGGGGAAAGGGGTCGCCACGGCCTGCGGTGCGTTTCTGATCCTGACGCCACTCGCGGCGCTAGTCGCATTCGGTGTGTTCGTGGTGGGCGTCTGGGCCAGCCGCTACGTGTCGGTGGGGTCGGTCCTCGCGTCGGCAACGCTACCACCAGTTGCCTATCTCGCCGGCAGCCGCGCCCCAACGGTTGCAGCGGCTGTGGCAACCGCGCTGCTCGTCATGTTCCGGCACCGTGCCAATCTTGGTCGCATGCGTGCCGGTACGGAGCGAAGCGTAGAACCGCGGGAGCGTGGAGTGTGAAGGTACGCGAGGTCGCCATCCTGGGCGCGGGGAGTTGGGGAACGGCGCTCGCCGTCCACCTGGCGCGGATCGGCCATGACGTCCGGCTCTGGTCGCGCGATTCGGCGCTGGCGGCCGCGATCGTGGCGCAGCGGGTGAACGCCGTCTATCTTCCGGATGTGTCGTTGCCGGACAACGTGCACGTGACGACATCGCTTGAGCACGCGCTTGCTGGCGCAAGTCTGATGGTGTCGGCTATTCCGTCTCATGGCTGCCGGCCGGTCATGCGGGCGGCGGCGCCGTATCTCCGCGCGGATGCGACCATTGTCAGTGCGACGAAGGGTCTCGAGCCGGAGACGATGTTGCGCATGTCGGAGGTGATCGGTCAGGAGCTCGGCCGTCGCCCCGTCGTCGCGTTGTCAGGCCCAAGCTTCGCGATCGAGGTCGCGCATGAACTGCCGACGGCCGTGCTCGCCGCGTCCACCGATGAGGCGGCGACGGCGCTCGTTCAGGCCGAGTTTCGCGGACCGACGTTCCGGCTGTACGGCTCGACGGATCTCATCGGCGTCGAGATCGGCGGCGCGATGAAGAACGTGATCGCGATTGCCGCGGGCGTCGTCGAAGGGCTCGGGCTCGGTCACAACGCGCTGGCGGCGCTCATCACACGAGGATTGGTGGAGGTGACGCGACTGGCGTGCAGCGCCGGCGGCCGGCGGGAGACGACAGCGGGCCTGAGTGGCCTTGGGGATCTCGTGCTGACCTGCACGGGCAGTCTGAGCCGGAATCGGCACGTCGGAATCGAACTGGGCCGAGGGCGCTCGCTCCCCGATATTCTCGCGGGCATGAAAATGGTAGCCGAGGGCGTGAAGACGACGAGTGTCGCCCTGGCACTCGGCGATCGATACGGCATCGAGCTGCCGATTGCCACGCAGATGGCCGCGGTGATCGACGGCCGGTCGGACGTGCGCGCCGCCGTGGAGGCGCTCATGATCAGGCCCCAGCGCGCGGAGACCGAAACGGTCTAGCCCGGGCCGCTGCACGCTCAAGCTGGCCTTCGATCTCCCAAGTTGCCGTGAATAGTAAGATCCCCTGATGGGTCTCCTCGGGCGACTGCGCGAAAGCCTCTCCCGCACCAAACAGCAGATCGTCAGTCGCTTCGACGAGATTGTGCTCCGGGCGGATGAACCCGAGCAGCGGGCACGGCCGATCGATATCGAAACCGTCGAGGCCCTGGAAGAACTCCTCATCTCCGCCGTTCTCGGCGTGCCGGCCACCGAGCGCATTGTCGCCGCGGTCAGGGGCCGTGCACGGGGCGGGGCGAGCCTTCGCAGTCTCGTGAAAGAGGAGATTCGCCGCGTATTTCAGGCCGTGGAGGCGCCGCTTGTGGTGTCGGCCGTGCCGCGCGTGACGCTCATCGTTGGCGTCAACGGCACGGGCAAGACAACGACGGTCGGCAAGCTGGCGAACCTGCTGAAGAAGGAGGGACGCCAGCCCCTGATTTGCGCGGCCGACACCTTTCGCGCGGCGGCCGTCGAGCAGCTCGAGATCTGGGCGACCCGCGCCGGGGTCGACATCGTGGGCGCGCGTGAGGGGGCGGATCCCGCAGCGGTCGTGTTCGATGCCATCGCGTCGGCGAAGGCGAGGGGACGCGATCCCGTGCTCATCGACACCGCCGGCCGGCTGCACACGCGGGTCAATCTGATGAACGAACTGGACAAGATTCGCCGTGTTGCGTCGCGGGAAGTCGCGGGGGCCCCGCACGAGGTTCTGCTCGTGCTCGATGCGACGGTGGGTCAGAACGGCCTCCAGCAGGCACGCGAGTTCACCAGTGTCGCCGGCGTGAATGGCATCGTCCTTACCAAACTCGACGGTACGGCCAAAGGGGGAGTGGCCGTCGCTATTGCGAACGATCTGAAGCTGCCGATCCGGTACGTGGGCGTCGGGGAGGGCATCGACGACCTCGTCGCGTTCTCAGCCGACGAGTACGTTGATGGGCTGTTCGAAGACACGTGGTAGTGCCGGCGGACTATATGAATTCGGCGCTGTTCCATGCCGCGCGCGGCAGGGGACGCACGAGTCCGAACCCGATGGTCGGCGCGGTCGTCGTGTCGGCGGACGGCATCGTCGTCGGGCACGGGTCGACGGAGCCGGCCGGACAACGCCACGCGGAGGTTGTGGCGCTGGACATGGCGGGAGCCCGGGCGCGCGGGGCAACTTTGTACTGCACACTCGAACCCTGCAGTCACGTCGGGCGGACCGCCCCGTGCGTCGTCCGCATCGTCGAGGCTGGCATCGAGCGCGTCGTGGCCTCGATTGTCGATCCCAATCCCCTTGTCAATGGACAGGGATTCCGCTACCTGACGGCACATGCTGTCGATCTCGAGGTTGGGCCTGGTGCGGCGGCCGCCAGAGCACTCAACCAGCCGTTCCTCACGTTCATCCAGGAGCGTCGGCCGTTTGTCATCCTCAAGGCCGCCATCAGCGCCGACGGCTGCATCGCGGAAGCACCCGGTGTGCGGACACAGTTGACGTCGGCGCCCGCTGACAGGCACGCCCACCGGGCACGCGCAGAAATCGATGCCATCGCAGTCGGCATCGGAACCATTCTGGCCGACGATCCGCTCCTGACGGCCCGGGGCGTCTACCGCCAGCGCCCGCTCGCGCGGGTTGTGTTCGACCGGGCGCTCAGGACGCCACCTGCGGCGCGCGTGCTCTCGACACGGGAGGCGGGGCCTGTCATGATCGTCACCACCGCGGAGGGAGCTGCACACACGGCGCGGCGAGCGGCGCTCGAGGATCGCGGCGCACAGATTGAAGTCGTTGAGCCGTCGCTCAGTGCCGCGATGGCACGGCTCGGCGAGCGGCAGATGACGTCGCTCATTCTCGAGGGGGGCGCCGCGGTTCACGAGGCGGCCTGGGATGAAGGTCTCGTTGACTTCGTGAGCGTGTACGTGACGCCTGTCGTGGTGGGATCGCAAGGGCTCCGTCTGCTGAATGGACGGCCGTTCTCGTTGGCCGCTCTTGTGGATCGCCGCGTCGAGCCAATCGGACCGGATGTCCTGATCGAGGGGTATGTTCACGGGCCTCGTTGAAGCCGTCGGGGAACTCGTCGAGCGCAAGCCCACAAGTGTCGGGGTCCGCCTGCGAATTGGATCGCCACTTGCCGAGGAACTCGCGCCAGGAGACAGCTTGGCCGTGAATGGCGTGTGTCTGACGGTCATCCTCGCGCAGGCGAATGAGATTCTGACCGAAGTCGGCCCGGAAACGCTGCGTGTGACCACCCTTGGTGCGCTCGAACGAGGAACACCGTTGAACCTCGAGCGCCCCTTGCGTGCCGACAGCCGGCTCGGTGGACACTTCGTCCAGGGGCATGTGGACGGCATCGGTCGAGTCGAGGAACTGCGGCAGGATGCCGAGTTCCATTGGCTGACCATCACGTTCCCGCAGGGACTCGCGCCCTACATTATTCACAAGGGGTCGATGGCCATCGATGGCATCAGCTTGACGGTGGCAGGCCTTGGCGCTGACCGCGTCGACGTGCAGGTCATCCCCTATACGTTCGACCACACCAACGTAAAAGGGCTGCGGGCGGGCGATCGCGTCAACCTTGAATGCGACATGCTGGGGAAGTATGTCGTTCGCGCCGCGGAGCTCGCCGGACTGACGCGCACCACGGCACGGGTCGACGACGCCGAGAGCCGAGAGCCGAGAGCTGAAGGTGAAATGAGCACTGATATGAAACGCCAGATCGAAATTGCCAAGGGCACCAGAAAGCCACGCACGGCTCAGCGTCAATTCGCGCGCATCGAAGACGGCGTTGCAGCCATCCGCGCCGGCAAGATGATCATCGTGGTCGACGACGAGGATCGCGAGAATGAGGGCGACCTGACGATCGCGGCACAGTTCGCGACGCCGGATGCCATCAATTTCATGGCGCGGCACGGCCGCGGTCTGATTTGTCTGTGCCTCACCGAGCAGCGCTGCGACGAACTCGAGCTGCAGCCGATGACACAGAAGAACGAGGCCACGTTCGGCACGGCGTTCACCGTGTCGGTTGAGGCGCGCGTCGGCGTCACGACCGGGATTTCCACGCGCGACCGTGCGAAGACCATTCAGGTGGCGATTGACCCGGCCAAGGGGCCACGCGACCTGGTGCAGCCGGGGCATGTCTTCCCGCTGCGCGCGCGCGACGGCGGGGTTCTGCAGCGCGCGGGACAGACGGAGGCCGCCGTTGATTTTGCGAGAATGGCCGGGCTCGTGCCGGCGGGCGTTGTCTGCGAAATCATGAATGAAGATGGCACGATGGCGCGCGTGCCGCAGCTCTCGAAGTTCGCCAGACGCCACGGCCTGCTGATGGTGACCGTTGCCGAACTGGTCAAGTACCGGATGCGCATGGAATCGCTCGTCAGACAGGTGGCGGTGGCGAAGATGCCGACCCGATACGGCGAGTTCATGGTGCACGCCTTCGAGAACCAGGTGGACCGGCAGACGCACGTCGCGCTCGTCTGCGGTGACATCGGCGATGGGCAGGACGTCATGGTACGCGTCCACTCGCAATGCCTCACCGGGGACGTGCTGCATTCCATCCGGTGCGACTGTGGCGCCCAGCTCGACGCCGCCATGGAGCGCATCGCGGCGGAAGGGCGGGGCGTCCTCCTCTACCTGAATCAGGAAGGGCGTGGCATCGGTCTCGCGAACAAGATCCGCGCGTACGAACTGCAGGACGGGGGGCTCGACACGGTCGAGGCGAACGAGCGTCTTGGATTCAAGGCCGACCAGCGCGACTACGGGATGGGTGTCCAGATTCTGCGCGAAATCGGTATCCGGTCCATGCGGCTGCTCAGCAACAACCCCAGAAAGCTTGTCGGCGTCCAGGCCTACGGCCTATCCGTGAGTGAGTGGCTGCCGCTCGAAATGCCGCCGTCCGAATCGACGCGCCGGTACATGAAGACCAAAAAGGACAAGCTCGGCCACAAGCTGTCCTCGGTGTAGATCGAAAGGAGGCGTTCCTTCCAGAAGACGCATTGGGTCTCCCGCTTCCGTAAGATAGCGCAGCGGTCGCGCCGAGCTTGTGCCGTTGGCGGAAGTGCGGTCGATTGTCCGTAGTGTGTATAGTGTTGCTGCGAGTCCATGTCCATTACTGTTGAAGCGAATCTGAAGATCCCGCGCGTGAAGACTCCGATCAAGGACGAGAACGGCTATCCGGTCGATAGCGGATCCGTCCGCTTCCGGAAGCCGATCGACGTGTCCGCCATTCCCAAGGCGGGTGACATGCTGAAACTGGAGACCGCCTCCGGTGTGGCGCTCGAGAGCATCGTCACGAGAGCAGACTGGGATCAGGAGCGCGAGCGGTTCATCGTCTCGTGCAGCTATGCGAAGCGGTCGATCCCTCCGGACGAATACACCGCGCTTGTCACCGACACCAGCTGGGAGATGCGGCCCCTCATTTGAGGGCTAGTTTCGCGTTCGGAGGGACGTTACTCCTCCGGGCAGATGGTGCAGGGCCATCGGGGCCACGTACGCATGTCCGAGTGTGAAGTCTCCAGCCCAAGTTCGTCACGAGAACGGCTGGAGGTCGGAATTCCTAGGATTTGCCGCTCACGACGCTACGAAGTCTCCACTACATTCGGCATTCCATTACAGAGTTGTAAAGAAACAGAGCGTCGCACCAAGAGATGGCACTAACGCGGCCGACATCTGTACCCTCTCTGACAGACCGATCGTTCGCCCTGATGTAATCTCGGGCCCTATGCCAACGGCATTCGGATGTCCGCATTGTTCGGCGTGCGAAGCTCTCTTCTCGCTGTGCCATGACCTCATAAGGACCTTGACCGGCACACGAATCGAGTTCGTCCGCGGCGATGCCGTGTGGTTTGGGTGTCCGGCGGACATATCTGGAAACAGCCCGGTGACCTGGAGGCGAACTCAGACGACATCGTGTAACCCGCCCGGAGGTTGAAGATGAGGACGATTCAGAACGTGGTTGATCGTCTTCGGGGTGAATACCTGGAAATGCCTGGCCTGGTATTGAAACCGGAACAGGTGCAACGCCTGTGTGGCATTGAACGCACGGTGTGCCAACTGGTTCTCGACGCGCTTCTCGATGAGAAGTTCTTGCGGATGCGGCCGGATGGCCATTACGCACGGTTAGCAGAAGGGCATGTTTCTCGACCGCGCATGGCAAAGGCAGACCTCAAAGCCGACAAGCCGATGGCGAAGTCGTCCTAACGGCGCTCACCTAACGACAGCAACATGCGTCGCGTACTAAAGGTGCCCACAGCGTCGCCGCCACACTGCAAGAGGCGGGACTCATTCAGTATAAGCATGGACACGTCACGGTCAGAGACCGTCCCGGTCGCGAACACGCGATCTTTTTGCGCGGTCACTGTTAGCGACCTGACAGAACCACCTCTCAAATCCCGGTAACGTCTAGCCTTCACCTTATGCGGGTTCTAGCCCTGCTCCGGGCGGGCGCTCGGGAAGCACGGCCTCGGGGAAACGCGGTGGGGAATTTCGCAATGAGAAGCGCGACGGAACGGTCCGGTACGATCGAGTCTAGAACGACCGCGGCGCTTCACATTTCTGAAACGGCGTCTCTGCGAGAAATCCGCAACGCCGCCGGTCTGGCCCTTGGCCTCACGCGTTTCGAATTGCAGCTTGTCTCGGATCTACTGAGCGGCCTCGAGGACGGCGAGATTGCGGGCCGTGCTTCGGCGAACGAGACGGCGTTGGCCCGGCACGTCACGAGAGTATTCGAGAAACTTGGCGTGCACGATCATTTGGAACTCGCGTTGCTCTTGATTCACCGTGGCTTTCTGACGCTTCCCTAGCGCTGGATGTGCGCCAAGAGACACTGCGAGTAGGTGACGTCCGACGGCGCCCTGGCGCGTGGGTCATGTAATGCCGAACCGCACCACTCCTGAAGATGGGGACATTGTCGTCCGCGATGAAATCCGTGGACACACGCAGGCGTATGTCCTTCATATCACTCCCGGCCCTGCTCTATACAAGTTCCAGAGGCGCGAAGAGGGCATTGCCCACGCCCTTGCGCTTGCGGACCGCGATCGCGTGCGCGCGTGGCTCACTGATGATGGATACACCTTCGTGCTGCTTGAAGACTTTCGCGTGGTGAAGTCTGCCTAAAACGAGCGAGGGCGTGCGATGGCAGGAGCGAAGACAGCCAAGAGACCCGCCCCGACGACGGCCCGTCACGCAGGCGGTGACCGTCAACAGCGACATTGCCAGTCGAGCCTATGAGCTTCATCTGACTCGGGGCGGCGAACACGGACACGACCTCGAGGACTGGCTGCAGGCGGAACGCGAACTGCGAGCGCGCAGTGTGACGGAGGGTCGTGACGGCGCGGCGAGAATTATCGAAATCCCCCTGTCAAGGCGATCCTTATCCCGGCCCATGCTCGAATCGAGATAGCCTGGAGGTTTCAGCGGATATCCAACTGAGTGACGGACATCGCACGGAGGCGACACTCAATCCATACCGCGCGAAACCTTGCGGCGCAGAGCAAGCGCCGACCGAGTACGCGCTGCGATGTGACCCCGGTGTGACCCGAAATGACGCGGGAGGGACCCAGGTGGCTGAAACGATTGTGTTTTGCTTAGAAATTTGGAGCCGGCGACCCGACTTGAACGGGTGACCTGCTGATTACGAATCAGCTGCTCTACCAACTGAGCTACGCCGGCTTGGCGGACAGGAGCGTTCCGGCGGCGCAATGCAACCGGAACTTCATATTCTAGCAGAGAGAAGCCCGGTTATCGCTTCTGTCCCTTCCCGAACTGATCCCCGGCCTTGGACGGCTTGCCGTTGGCGAAATCGATCTCGAGCATCTTCTCGCTCTCGGCGTTATCCCCGTTCTCGTCCTGCAACGTCGCCACGATCTGCTTTGTCTTCACGTCGATCACGTCGCCCGTCGACGAATACGCGAGGTGGCCGTCGATGCCGAAGGTGATCCACCCCGGTTCGTCGCGCACCTTGACGCTCGTTTTCATCACCGGCGGCATCTTGGTGGCATCGAAGACCCGGACATAGTTGTTCGCGTTGTCCGCCATCCAGATCTCGGTTTCGTCCTGCGTCATGGCGATGCCGTGGCTCGGGATGCCATGCGTCGGCGACCTGCCGGGCACGACGCCAGGCACCTCCACGTGGTACAGGATCTTTCCGGTATTCAGATCCGCGACCTCGAAGCCCAGAAAGTCGTTGATGTTGGCGAAGAGCAGCGTCTGCTTCCCGTTGAACGTGAACGGCCGCACCATGTTGCCGAAGGGCCCAATCTCTTTCACGATCGTCCGCGTCTTCGCATCGACGACCGACATCGTCTTCGTGTCGCCCTCGGCCTCGAAATACACATGCGCGCCATCGTCGGAAAACTGGGTGTTGTGAGGCGACCCCGGTTTGTCGATCGACATGAGCCGCTCTCCGGTGGCCGCATCCACGACATTCCACTTGGGCATCCCGAGGGCCGGCGCGTAGATCGTCTTGCCGTCAGGGGAGAGCGCAATGCGATCCGTGCCGCGATTGTCCCAACTCTGCTCCCACACGAGCTTGTCCGTGAGCAAGTCGTACGCGGCCGTCCGTCGGCTCGTCGAGACGTACAACCTCGCCGTCTGCGCGTGGGCGGCGATGCCCTTGATGGCTTCCTGCTGCGGGGCGCCGTTGCGCCCCAGCGGGGGAGGCCCCCCCTGGAGGGGAATGCGCTTCACGAATTTGTGGCCGGCATTGATGTCGAAGACCAGGATGCCGGCGCCGCCGTACTTCACGTTGCTGCCGCCGCCGACGCCCGGCAGGGCCGCGTAGAGAAAGCGCTGCGGCTGTTGGGCCCGGCCCGACGCCGTCCAGGCAGCGAGCACAACGAGGAGGCCGAATGCGCCTAGGGTCAGTCTGCGAGCGATCATGAGCACTCCTCGGGCAGGTCCACTGGCCTGCGTGACATTCACGTGGTCGTATTCACGTCGGATTGTATTCCCGATCCGCCACCGGCTCCAGCCATTCTGTTTTCACGTTGACGTTGACCGCAAGATGGACGCCTCGGCCGCCAGGCACAGCGCCGTGCCAGTGTCTTTCGCCAGGGGCGAACACCACGGCATCGCCGGCCGCCACGTCGACCGCGGTCTCGCCCCAGCGCTGGACGCGTACGTGCCCGTCGATGATGAGGAGCCACTGCGGACCCGAATGCGTATGCCAGTTCGTCCGCCCGCCGGACTCGAACACCACGCGATAGATGTGTACGGTCTCGCCGTCCTCGGCCGACGCCAGGAGCTTGGTCGTCGCGGAGCCGACAAACGACGTGCGGTCGGCCGGTCGTGCTGCCGTGTCAGTGTCGCGAAATATTTTCATATCTTCATGCTCCGGCGTACGCCGGAGGGTTATGTTACGATGCTCGTTTACGCCCCGCGCGAATTAGCCGGCATAGGGTCCATGTCCGAGACTGCCAACCAGGGTTCAGCCGTTCCGCCGGCTCCGCGCGAGGACGCTCCGCTGGTCGTGCTCGGCGCGCGCACGCACAACCTCAAGAATATCGACGTCACTCTCCCGACGGGCAAGCTGACGATCATCACCGGCGTCAGCGGTTCGGGAAAGTCGTCGCTCGCCTTCGACACGATCTACGCGGAAGGGCAGCGCCGGTACGTCGAGTCGCTGTCGGCCTACGCGCGTCAGTTTCTGGAGCGGATGGAAAAGCCCGACGTCGACAAGATTGAGGGCATCTCGCCGGCCATCGCCATTCGCCAGAAGAACAGTATCAGGAATCCCCGCTCGACCGTCGGCACGACCACGGAAATCCACGACTACATGCGGCTGTTGTTCGCGCGCGTCGGGCGGACGTTCTGTCGCAATTGTGGTCGCGAGGTCGCGCGCGAAACGGCCGAGGTCGTCGCGCAGCAGTTGGGTGCGCTTGCTGAAGGGACGCGGCTCCTGATCGGGTTCGATCTCCCGATCGTCGAAGTCGTGCCGCGGACGCAGCCGGAGGATGTCGACGAGTTGAGTGAGGCCAGCGAGGATGGCGAGGGGGCGGAGTCAGGACTGGCACCGGCCCCGGTGGACGCGGCAGGACCGTCGGATCCGAAAGGCGGCGCCGGCGATCCTGGCGCCACCGCCATTGCGGCGACTGTCCAGGCATTGCGGCGCAAGGGATTCGGCCGGGTGCTCGTCAACGGCCGCGCAGTCTCACTGGACGATGTGGATCCGGCGTCCTTTGCCGGGACGCCGCTGCTGCAGGTGGTGGTGGACCGCGTGCAGACGAGCGGAGAGGATCTGCGTCAGCGTCTGACCGACTCCATCGAGACGGCGTATCGTGAGGGCGCCGGCGCCGCGTGGGCGATTGAAGTCCGGGAGGGGGCCTCGCAACACGGGGCACAACGCACGTCAGGTGAAGCGGCGACCGCACGCACGCACGTGTTTTCCGAGCGCTTCGAATGCCGCACCTGTGCGATTCCGTACGAAGTTCCGCAACCGCGGCTCTTCTCCTTCAACAACCCCTTCGGCGCGTGTCAGACCTGCCACGGATTTGGCAACATTGTCGAACTCGACATGCGTCTGGTCGTGCCGGATCCGTCGAAGTCGATTGCGCAGAACGCCATCGAGCCGTGGAGCAAGCCGCACTACCGCGCGCAGCTCGCGGAACTCAAGCGCGCGGCGAAGAAGGGGAAGGTACGGCTTGACGTGCCCTGGTCCGATCTGACCGCCGGCGAACAGCGTTTCGTGATTGAGGGGAGAGAGGCTGGCGCCCTGGATGCGGTCGGTGAAGGTGACGATATTGTCGATACTGACTATCGGGGCATTCGAGGTTTCTTCCGCTGGCTCGAGAAGAAGAAATACAAGGTTCACGTCCGCGTGTTCCTGAGCCGGTACCGCGGCTACCTGACGTGTCCCGACTGTGGCGGCGCGCGGCTGCGGCGCGAAGCGCGCGACGTGAAGGTGTCCGGACGGACGATCGATCAGGTCTCGTCGCTGACGGTTCGTGACGTCCAGGCGTTCTTCGGTGTGCTCGATCTCACGGAGAAGGAAACGGTCATCGCCGACAAGGTACTGAAGGAAATCCGCAAGCGGCTGTCGTTCCTGGGCGACGTCGGACTCGACTATCTCAGCCTCGATCGCCTGTCGTCGACGCTGTCGGGCGGTGAAGCGCAGCGCATCAATCTCGCGACCTCGCTCGGATCGGCGCTCGTCGGTACACTCTACGTGCTCGACGAGCCGTCGATCGGGCTGCACTCGCGCGACAACCTTCGGCTCATTGACATCCTCCGGCAGCTCCGCGACCAGGGTAACACCGTGATCGTCGTCGAGCACGACGCCGACATGATCAAGGTCGCCGATCACGTCGTGGATCTTGGTCTGGGCGCCGGGGAGCAGGGCGGGCGCGTGGTCTTTTCGGGAACGCTCGATGGGCTGATGCTCGAGCCGCGATCGCTGACGTCGAAGTATCTGCGGCAGGAACTGGCGATTCCCGTGCCGATCACACGGCGGCGTGGCACGGGCCAGAAAATCCGGCTCGCCGGCGCGAGCGAACACAACCTCAAGGACGTCGATGTCGCGATTCCGCTGAACGTGCTCACGTGTGTGACGGGCGTGAGCGGGTCAGGAAAGTCGACGCTCGTTCACGACGTACTCTACGCCGCCATCAAGCGGGCGAAGGGTGGCTGGGACAGGCGCGTCGGCACGTTCCGGACGCTTGAAGGCGCCGAGCTCGTCACGGACGTGGTGCTCGTCGATCAGGCGCCGATCGGCCGGACCCCGCGATCGAATCCGGTCACGTACCTGAAGGCGTTCGATCCCATCCGCGAGCTCTTCGCCGCCACCAAGGATGCGCGCGCGCGCGGCCTCACGGCCAGCCACTTCTCGTTCAACGTGCCGGGTGGCCGTTGCGAGGCGTGCCAGGGCGAGGGCGAGGTGCGCGTCGACATGCAGTTCCTCGCCGACGTCTTCGTGCCGTGCGAGCATTGCGACGGCAAGCGCTTTCAGCCTCGAGTGCTCGACGTGCGCTATCGCGGGCGGAGCATCACGCAGGTCCTCGACCTGACGGTGCGGGAAGCCATCACGTTCTTCAGCAGCTCGCCAAAAGTGCTGCGACGTCTGCAGGTACTCGACGAGATCGGCCTCGGATATCTGCGGCTCGGTCAGCCGGCCACGACACTGTCGGGCGGGGAGGCGCAGCGCATCAAAATCGCGGCGCACCTGTCGTCGCACAGCGGCGAGCGACTTCTCTATGTCCTCGACGAGCCGACAACCGGGCTGCACTTCGATGACATCGCGAAACTGCTGACGGCATTCAGGAAGTTGCTGGATGCCGGCCATACGCTGCTCGTCATCGAGCACAACCTCGATGTCATCAAGACGGCGGACTACATTCTTGATCTCGGTCCGGAGGGTGGCGAGGAGGGCGGCCACATCGTGGCCACCGGCACGCCCGAACAGGTGGCGCAGGTTGAGGCGTCTCATACCGGACGATATCTGAAGGCCACGCTCGCCCAGGGACGTTCGCATGCGTACGCGTCCGGACGATAGAACAGGGCAGGCAGGGCAGGCGGGGCGGGCGAGGGCGGACAAGGCAGGCAGGGCAGGCAGGGCAGGCAGGGCAGGTGGGGCAGGTGGGGCAGGTGGGGGCAGGTGGGGCAGGTGGGAAAGGCGCGTGAAACTCTCCCGGCGGTTCTACGATCGGCCGACGCTTGATGTTGCGCGCGATCTGATCGGGAAAGTTCTCGTCCATCGCCGTCGCGGCGGCAGTACCACCGGCGGTGTGATCGTCGAAGTCGAGGCGTACATCGGCGAATCCGATCCCGCCTGCCATGCGGCACCAGGACGAACGCGGCGGAACGCACCCCTCTACGGCCCGCCGGGTCACGCGTACGTGTACCTCAATTACGGTATCCACTATCTCGTCAACGTTGTGACAGAAGCGGCGGATTTTCCAGCGGCGGTATTGATTCGCGCGCTGGACCCGCTCGAGGGCCTCGCCGTGATGCGTCGAAGGCGGGCTCGCGCGATGAAGGGCCGACGCACATCCCAGACCCTTCAGATCGCGACGCACGATCTCTGCCGAGGACCGGGAAATCTCACCGTGGCTATGGGCATTACGCTGGCGGATAACGAAGTCGACCTGTCCGGCGCTCGACTGTTCATCGAAGACCGAGGCTTTGCGATCGGTCCGGTTGCCTGGGGTCCGAGAGTCGGGATCCGCGTGGGAACCGAGCACCCCTGGCGCGCGTGGATGGCGAATCATCCGGCGGTGTCTGGCGCGCGTGCCTATTCCAGTGAACGTGCTTCTATCGACGCTGATTCATCACGGAGGACACCAAGGACACGAAGGATCAGGTGCTAGTGTTCACATTTCGGTATGCTCGGCCCTCGTTGTTTGTGGTTGGCTGCGGTGGCAGCAGCTATTACGTGACGGCAGCCAACCCAGGCTGCGCGTGCGTGAGAGCGGTCCGTGCTAAGCTCCGGCATTCGTGACAGATGGTATGAAGTTCGATGCCACCGACGGCTCTGGTTGGCCGCGTGGGAGCCCTGCGGTCTACGTCAATACTTGTTAGGCGGGCTGGATGTTCGCAGAAGTTTCGGAGAGCACGTGATGGCAAAGCAACCGTCTTGGCCTCGGCTAATCGGCTCCGGCCTTGTGGCTGGTGCCGTCATCAACCTCTGTGAGTGGGGCGTCCACGCTGTCTGGCTCGACGATGCTTGGCGCCAGGCATTTGCCGCTCTGGGCAAGACCCCAACGGGCTGGAGCACGTTCATTCCCGCGAA
>JBGOTP010000035.1:0-22153 GCA_041476545.1 Vicinamibacteria bacterium
GAACCGGCGGTCGAGCGCACAAGCGGGTGTCCGGCCGCGCAAACGAGGCGCTGCGTCTGCTGGCCGCCAGTCCGAAGGGCCTTTCGACGTCAATGCTCGCCGCCTCCGGTGTCAGTTCGAATACGCTCTCTCGCCTCGCAAGCCGCGGCCTGGTCGCGCTCAGACAGGACCGCGTGCCGCGCGACCCATTCGACGTGAGCGCCGACAGGATCGCGGTCACATCGAGCGGCGGCGACCGCGTGCTGACCGATGAACAACGTCGCGCGCTGGCGCGCTTGCGCGCGTTGGCGGAGGACGGCGCCTTCCACGTGGCGCTCCTGCACGGCGTGACGGGGAGCGGGAAGACCGAGATTTATCTGCGGCTGGCGCTGGCGACCCGGGCCTCTGGACGGGGCGTGCTCATGCTCGTCCCGGAGATTGCCCTCACGCCCGCGATCGCGCTGGCGTTTCGCGGTGCCTTCGGCGATCGCGTCGCCATTCAGCACAGCGGCCTCTCCGACGGCGAGCGGCACGACCAGTGGCAGCGCATCAGACGGCACGAGATCGATGTGGTTGTCGGTACGCGCTCCGCGGTGTTCGCGCCGCTTGCGAATCCCGGGCTCATCGTGATTGACGAGGAGCACGACGGATCGTACAAGCAGGAGGAAAGCCCCCGATACAACGCGCGGGACGTCGCCATCGTCCGCGCGCACAAGGCGAATGCGCTCGTCCTGCTGGGATCGGCCACGCCGTCGATGGAGAGCTATCACCATGCGATGCAAGGCAAGTACGAACATGTGGTGCTCGAGCAGCGCGTCCTCGACCGCCCGCTGGCGTCGGTCACGGTCGTGGATATGCGCGGGGAGTACGCGGTCGACGGCCCTGATGTTGTGCTCAGCCGCCCGCTGAAGACCGCGATTCACGAGCGATTGGAGCGGGGCGAACAGTCACTCGTGCTCCTGAATCGCAGGGGCTTTGCCACCGCCGTGTTCTGCAGGCAGTGCGCCGGAACCATTGAGTGTCCCAATTGCAGTGTGTCGCTCGTCGTGCACGGCGAGGGCCGCATGCGGCGGGCCCGCTGTCACTACTGCAATCTGTCGATGCCTGTGCCAGCAACCTGCCCGACCTGCGCCGCGCCGTACCTGGAGCAGTCGGGGTTTGGCACGCAACGGGTAGAGGCCGAGGTGGCCCGCTGCAGCCCGGGTGCACGCGTGGCCCGTCTCGACCGGGACGCGATTCGGCGGAAGGGCGCGCTCGTGTCGCTGCTTGCGCGCTTTCGCGCCGGTGAAATCGATGTGCTGATTGGCACGCAGATGATTGCCAAAGGACACGACTTTCCTCGTGTCACGCTCGTCGGTGTGGTTTCGGCCGACGTGGGTCTGGGTCTGGCCGATTTCCGGGCCTCGGAACGGACGTTTCAGCTGCTGACTCAGGTCGCCGGCCGCGCGGGCCGGGGAGAGCAGCCCGGGGAGGCGATCGTTCAGACGCTCTATCCGGATCACTACAGTATTCAACTGGCGTGCCGTCAGGACTACCCCGGGTTCTATGCCCGCGAACTGCAGTTCCGCCGGGCCATGCGCTATCCGCCCCTGCTATCGCTGATCAATGTGATCGTCCGCGCTACAAGCATGGCCGGGGCGATGCAGGATGCGAAGGACCTCGCCGCGTCCATCAGCCGGGACGGAGCGCGCGTGCTGGGGCCGGCGCCGGCGCCGATCGCCCGGCTCCGCGGACAATACCGGGCTCAAATGCTGATCAAGGGCACAAGCCGCCGGCAGATGCGCGACGCGGTCTTGCGGGCGATCGCCGAACGCCCGCGGCTGGCACGCCGCGCGACGATCGATGTCGATCCGCTCAACGTCCTATGAAGTCGAGCGGTTCCATCGGGGCCGGCGTGAAGCAGAGGACGAACATCACCAGCGCGGCGATGGCCAGCAGGAGACGCGTGCGATCGAGTGGCTCCTCCTCATCGAACGTGCGCGGATGATGCCGGCCGAAAAACACCAGCATCACGATCATCAACCCGGTCCAGACGATCCAACTCGATGACACGTAGGTGAGGACGAGCGCGACGCCGATCATCACGAGCGTCACCTGCGACGACCGCCGTCCGAATACGGCGTACGAGACGTGGCCGCCATCGAGCTGACCGACCGGAAAAAGATTCAGCGCCGTGGCCAGGAGCCCGAACCAGGCCCCGAACGCCATCGGATGCAGGTTGAGCGAGTAGCCCTCTGGCTGCTGCCCCCACAGCACGAACGAGGTCAGCTTGAAGAGGAGCGGCTCCCCGAGGGACATGCCGCTGAAGTTGGGCGGGATGCGAACGACCCGCGACATCGCCAGGCCGATGAAGAGGGCGGGCACCGCGACGACGAAGCCGGCGATCGGACCGGCGATGCCGATGTCGAAGAGCATGCGCTTGCTCGGAATCGGCTCGCGGATTCTGATGAAGGCTCCCATGGTGCCGGTCATCAGGAACGGCACCGGAATGAAAAAGGGCAGCGAGACATCGATGTTGTAGTAGCGGCACGCCAGATAGTGACCCAGTTCGTGGCAGCCGAGGATGCCGAGGATCGTCAGGCTGTACCATAGACCCCTGACGAAGAACGGGATGCCCATGGCAACGGCCGGCGCCTCCCCAAAATCAGCCTGAAATCCGACATAGTGGAGACCTCCGGCGAGCGTCGTGCTGCCGATGGTCAAGAGGAGGAGGAGAAGGTGCAACCACCGGCGATCCTGGAACTTGAGTGGGGGCTGCCACGTGACCGACGACTCGTTCATCCGATGTTCTGGAGATCTTTGCCCGGCTTGAAGCGAATGGTGCGGCCGGGGGGAATCCGCACTTCTTTGCCGGTCCGAGGGTTGCGACCGATGCCGCGCTTGCGCGGCTTCACCTGAAAGACCCCGAAGCCTCGCAGCTCGATGCGCTCGCCACGCTGCATGGAGGTCCGCATCGCGTCGAACACGGCGTCAACTGCCACCTCGGCCTTGACCTTGGTGATGTCGGCGAGCTTCGATACTTCGTTCACGATGTCGACCTTGATCATGCTTAGGGTCTCCAAGCGTCTTATAAATACTATAGATTGTGTAACTTACACTGTCAATGCTTAGGCTAACTGCACTTTCGCATGTCTAGAAAAAGCTCTTCCGTCGTACTGGTCGGCCGCCCCAACGTTGGGAAATCCACCTTGTTCAACCGGATGACCGGCTCTCGACGAGCCATCGTGGCCCCGATCGCCGGCACCACCCGGGACGCGCTGGCCCGACCAGTCTCGTGGCAGACCGCGACCTTCGAGTTGTTCGACACGGGCGGTCTGTACGGAGCGAGCCAGGATCCGCTGCATGAATTGGTCGTGCGTCAGGGCCAGCGAGCGCTCGTCGGGGCCGGGCTTCTGGTGTTTGTGGTCGACGGGCGTGAGGGGCTCGTTCCCGGTGACGAACAGATCGCGCTCGAACTTCGACAGACGGGGCTCCCGATCATCCTGGCGATCAACAAGACGGACGACAAACGTTCCCGGGTCAATGCGACGGATTTCTATCAGCTCGGCTTTGATCCGGTCGTTGAAATTTCAGCGGAGCATGGCACCGGGGTGGGGGACCTCCTTGACGAGATTGTGAAAGGGTTGAGGGCCGCTGGATCGAATCTGTCGTCTCCACGCGACACTGACGACGATCCAGAGGCGAGTCCTCCTCGTTCGGCTCTGAGCCTTGACGAGATCAACATCGCGATCGTCGGGCGTCCGAATGCCGGCAAGTCCTCTCTCCTCAATCGGCTGCTGAAGGAAGAGCGCGTGCTCGTCAGCGAGATGCCCGGCACGACTCGAGATGCCATCGATGCCGTGGTCACCTGGCACCGCCGGCGATTTCGCATCGTCGACACGGCGGGCATGCGGCGCCCGGGCCGGGTGCGAGGGGGCGGCCAGGTGGAATTTGTCAGCGTCGCCGGAGCCAAGAAGGCGATTTTCGATGCCGACGTCGTGGCTCTGCTGATTGATGCCAAGGAAGGCGCCACCGATCAGGATGCGGCCATCGGTGGCGAGGCCGACCGGGCGGGCCGTGGCGTCGTCATCGTCGTGAACAAGTGGGACCTGGTGAAAACCGCGGATACGCAGTTCGTCAAGACGTTCGACGAGAACCTGCGGCACGGCATGCGGTTTCTCGACTATGCGCCGATCCTCCACATTTCGGCATTGACGGGCGAGCGGACGCCGAAGGTGCTCGAGACGATTGACAAGGTGGCGGCTTCGCGACGAACACGCGTGCCGACGCCGGCGCTCAACACGTTCATCGCGTCCATCACGGCGGCGAATCCGCCCGTCAGTAAGGAACGGAAACACGTGCGCATTCTGTATGCCGCGCAAGTTGGCGTTGCGCCGCCGTCGTTCGTATTCTTTACGAATGTCGCCACGACGTTTCATTTCTCCTATACGCGGTTTCTGGTGAACAAGCTGCGGGAACACTTCGGCTTCGTGGGGACGCCGATTCGGATTCAGGTGCGGCGCCGCGCGAAGAAGGGGAGTCGCGGGTAGTCGCGGTACCGATGCTATACTTCCGGCACTGACCGAGACGCTGATGGCACAGGTGGCAACCGAGGTTGAGATTCCGCGGCGTGCGCTGTTCAAGGCCGCGGAGGTCTGCGAGTTGCTGCAGGTGAAGCCGTACGTCCTGCGGTCGTGGGAGACGGAGTTCCCCCATCTGGGTGTGTCGAAGTCGGGAGGCGCGCGGGTCTATCGACGGTCGGATGTCGAGCAGGTCGCGCACATCAAGCACCTGCTGCTCGTGGAGGGCCTGACGCTCGCGGGCGCACGTCGACGAATCGAAGAGGAAGGCGCGCCGGTGGGAACAGACGCGTCGGGTATTGACGAGTTGATAGGGCAGAACGCGCGCGAGCGGCTCACCGAGGTAAAGCGGGGGCTGCGGTCGATCCTGGAGCTGCTCGAAGACAGCGGCGAGAGACAGGAGCGTCTGCGTTTTGGATCGGCCAAGACTCCGGCGCGTCGGCCGCCGGTCACGAGGTCGAAGGCAACGCGCGGCAAGATGCCTTCACGTTCGGCGGCTTCGCCGCGCCGCAAGCGCTCCGCGTAGGGCCGAGGCCGGCGCCGGAATCGCGTTCAGCGTAAGATTGTTTCTCTCGGGATGTAGCGCAGCCTGGTAGCGCACTTGACTGGGGGTCAAGGGGCCGTGGGTTCGAATCCCGCCATCCCGACCAATAAGACTAGACAGAAACGGCCCGGTGATGAACCGGGCCGTTGTCATCTGCACACGCAGGTGGCCGCCTGCAGTAAGCCTTACTGGACTGGCACCTGAATCTTGAGGGGCTGTTCAAGTGTGGCCTCGATCTCGGTCCCAACCGGGAGACGAACCTCTTCGCCCTTCGTCGCCAGGACGTCGACAGTTCCGGCGCCGGCGCCCACGGCGGTGCCAATGGCCGCACCCTTCTTGCCCCCCGCGATGGCGCCAATCACTGCGCCGGCACCCGCGCCGATGCCGATCTTCGCGGCATCCTTACCTTTGGTTCCCTCCGCCTCCCGCGTGATCTTGGCGGTGTGAAGGGTGTAGGCCTCCTTGCCCGACCGAAGGCGATCGAAGCCAAACGACACGATCGCCCGGCCCTTGACGCGTCCGGCATCCTGAGCCTCAAAGATCGATCCGGTCAACTCCGCGCCCGCTGGCAGCGCCGTTCGGCCGTCGATCACGACCGCCTTGGTCAACTTCGCCCGAACGGCGTCTTCAACTTTGCTGTCCTTCGACGATACATCTGTATCGAGCGCCAGACTGAGCGTCGTGCCGGCCGGAATCGTCACCTCGCGGACCTTGGGGCGCGGCGCGGGAGCAGGACTCGCGGCCGGAGCGCTCGCCTTGGAAGCCGATGCCTGCCCTCCGGCAGCGGTCGCCGCGGGCTGCGCAGCAGTGTCGGCTGGCGGCGCGGCCGTTTCTGAACAAGCCGTCGCGACGACGGCGAGCACGCATACCGCACCAAGAAATGCTTTCCTCATGTTCATACCTCATTGAGCGCATCAATCGCGCTGATCCACGTTGGGCGGTTTACAGCCTAGATGAGGGCGCAGGCTCTGTCCAGCCTTTCCGCTCTGGGTTAGCGACCCTCATCCCTATCAGATCGGAACCGACGCCGTGCGACGGTACCTGACGGTTGCCAGCGAGTGTGCGAAGGCGCCGGGCTGGCCGAACTGAATGCCCCGGCGTCTCGGTAGGAGAACTCAGGGAAGAAAAACAAACGACCGGCAGCGGGGTTGAGACCCCACTGCCGGTCGTTCAGTCAGTCGTCGTTCGTCCGACGGTTCTTACTTGCCGTTGAAGCGAAGGCCGACCGCGAACCGAAACGCATTCTCCTGAATCCCAACGCCGTTGAGAGTCTTGCTGGTGCCCCGCGAGAACACACGACGGTAGTCGACCTGGCCAAACACGCCCATGTTGTCCCTGACCGGAACGACCACGCCGGCACCCGGCTGAATCATCATGTTGTTGACGCTGTACTTCTGCCCGACGAAATTCCCCAGGGCCGGTCCCGTGCCTGGATCAAACATATCTCGCGACGCACCGACAACCAGCTGAGCGAATGGCGAACTCCCGGCCGAACGCAACCAGCGCAATCCACCGCCCCAAGTGATTGACTGGTAGCTGGCGTGCGACGACGCCGGGACTTCCTTGATCGAGTCACGCGCCCACGCGAGTTCCGCAAGCACCCGGAAGTTCTCGTTGATTGCTCTCGAGCCGTCGGCCACGAAGCCGTATTTGTAGAGGCCGGAGTACTTCTGCGGGCCGCAGCCCGCTGTCCCGGTCGGGCATGCCGCGGAGACGGCAACGCGCGTGACCGTGTTGTCGGAGGTGTGCATCGTCTGATACCCGATGCCTACATCCAGCTTCGGCACGTCCTGCGCTGCAGCCGGTAGAGCCACGCCCATTGTCAAGACTGTAAATAGCGCCACGCCCACATTTCGCATCGATGCCTTCACGATTCCTCCCAGTTGCCGCATGTCCTTCACAATCGGTTCGCCCAGCGGCCCGGCGGACGCCGACTGACGCGGACTAATGTAAACGAGACCCGCCTCCAATGGAAGACATTCTTGCATTTGGATCCCCTATTGGCGCCCCGAAGGGCGTAGAATCTCCATTTTATTGGAGAGCTGCATGGCCACCTGTCCCCGATGTCTGGGTACGCTCACCGAGAATCACCGCTGTCCGCGGGGACGATTCAGCCAGGTCAGCGATGCTCTTCCCTCGGTGAGTGTCGGGGCCGTCGTGGGCGCGGCGCTCTGTTATGCCCTCGAGGGTCAACCGGCCGGGTTCCTCGTCGTATCAGCCGCGGCCCTCGGGGGTGTGCTCGGGTACGCGGTGCGCAAGGCGCTCTTTCGCAGGATGTAGCGACCGCTCCGCGAGTTCTTCGGTCGCGTCAAGTGGGCAGCCGCAGGTGCGCACGGCACCCCGGCGCGTCGACCCGGTTGTCGAGGGTGAGCGTTCCCCCGTGCGCTTCCGCAATCTGACGGCTGAGCACCAGACCAATGCCGGAACCTCCAGGCTTCGTCGTAAAGAACGGCACGAAGAGGTTGGAGACATTGGGCACGCCGGCGCCTTCGTCGTCGATCCAGAGAACGAGGGTGCGGCGGCCGTCGGGCCGCCAGCCGATCGTGACTCCACCGCCTGTCTCGAGGGACGCGTCGGCGGCATTGTGAATCACGTTGATGAGGAGCTGTTCGAGCTGATCCGGATCCGCCTGGATGCTGACGTCCGGCCCACCCGCGATGTGGACGGTCAGCCGGGTCTCGAGCCCGACGGCCCGGGCGACCAAATCGGCAACGCGAATCGACTGCTGGCGCGGCTCGGGTAGTTTGGCCAGCTGCGCGTAGGACGTCGTGAAACGGCTCAGGGCATCCGAGCGGGTCGCGATCACCGCAAGGCCGCGCTTCATGTCGTCGGTCCAGTCGTCGGGTAGGGCCTCGCGGGTGAGCATCGACTCCAGGCTGCCCGCGATGGACTTGATCGGCGCGAGCGAGTTATTGATTTCGTGGCCGATGACGCGGATGAGCCGTTGCCAGGCCTGGCGCTCTTCGTCACGTAGCGGGCGGCTGACGTCCGCAAGCACGAGGAGCTGATGCGTGCGCCCCTCCTGCCGGAAGGTGGTGCGCCGCATTTCCCAGCGTCCAGACGCGCCGGGAAACGTCACCTGTTCGATCCGCGGCGTCCCGCCTTCAAGACAGGCCCGCAGTCCCAACTCCGCAGCCGTTCGGCCGAGGAGCTGGGCCGACGACTGACCGATCAGCTGTTCGCCGGCGCGGTTCACGAGCCGGAGTGTCTGCGTACCGTCGAACGTGAAGACGGCGACGTCGATTTCCACCATGACCGTACGCAGCAGTGCACCGGCCTCGATCGCGCCGAGACGCTGATCGTGAAGGGTCGACGCCAGCTCGTTGACTTCGAGCATCACGGCGCCGAGTGGGTCGTCCGCGGCCTCGCCGCGGCCGCTGGCCCCTCGCGCACGGATGGAGAAATCGCGCTCGCGCAGGGCGGCGAGCAGGTTCGACAGCGTCTGCAGCGGCAGTACGACGCGATGCCGCACGGCAAACGAGCAGCTGCTCCAGACGCCAACGAGTAGCACGGTGAGGGTCCACTGCACCTTGGGCGTGTAGCCGCCGGTCCAGAGGAGGACGAGCGCGACGAGCGCCGCGGGAAACCCCGCGGCGAGGGCCAGCAGCAGGATGCGCTGATCAAAACGCAAGGTGTTGCGCAAAGTGCAGAGAGGCTTACAGCCCGTACCGCTGCAGACGACGGTATAACGCGCTGCGGCTCAATCCGAGTGCTTTCGCGGCGTGGCTCACGTTGCCTTCGCACCGGGCCATGGCCTTCCTGACGAGAAACCCCTCGACGTCCTCGAGGCTCATGTCCTCAATCGTCGATCCCGAATCACGTCCGGACCGCAGGCCCAGGTCCGCGGCACGAATCGTACTCCGGTCGGCCATGAGCACGGCGCGTTCGACCGCGTGGTCCAGTTCGCGAATGTTGCCCGGCCAGGGATGTGCCAGAAGCGCCTGCAGGGTCGCCGTGTCGAATCCGGAGATGGCCTTGCGATACCGCGTCGCATGGAGGGCCAGGAAGTGAGTCGCGAGAGACGGAATGTCCTCGCGGCGTTCGCGCAGCGGAGGCAGGTCGATCTCGATGGTGTTGAGCCGGAACAGCAGATCCTGGCGGAAGCGCCCGGCCGAGACTTCCTCGCTCAGGTGCGAATTGGTGGCCGAGAGAATCCGCACATCGGCGCGCCGCGTCCGGGATGAGCCCACACGCTCGAAATCTCCGGTCTCGAGAACGCGGAGCAGTTTCGGCTGGAGATTGACCGGCACATTCGCAATCTCGTCGAGAAACAGTGTCCCTCCGTCGGCGAGCTCGAAGCGGCCGACGCGATCGCTCTTGGCGTCTGTGAACGCCCCCTTCACGTGCCCGAACAGTTCGCTCTCGAAGACGCCCCCTGAGAGGCCGCCGGCGTTGACAGTCACGAGCCCTCGGGCGGCCCGGCCCGAGGCCGCATGAATGGCCTGCGCGACGGTACCTTTGCCGGTGCCGTGCTCCCCAGTGATTAGCACGTTGGCGTCGGACGGCCCGATGCGCTGAATCAGTTCGATGACCGGCCGCATCGACGGCGCCTCGGCGATGAGCGCCGGTCCGGCTGCGGTCTTGAGCGATCGATTTTCGGCCTCCAGGCGCTGCTGTCGGCGCAGCGCGCGGCCCAGTTCCACCTGCGTACGCACGATCGCGAGGAGCCGAGCGTTCTCCCACGGCTTCTGCACGAAATCCCGCGCGCCTCCGCGCATGGCTTCGACCGCAAGATCCACGCTGCCCCAGGCGGTCATAACGACGACCGGTAGGGTCGGGTCGGCTTGCTGCAACTGCGCCAACAGATCGAGTCCCTCTCGTCCGGACGTGGTGTCGCGCGCGTAGTTGAGATCCATCAGGACGACGTCGTGGTCGCACGCGTCGAGCGCCGCGAGAATGCCGATCGGCGAGCTGGCTGGCTCGGTGCGATAGCCTTCCCCCTTCAGCAGGAGTCGAAGTGCTTCGAGGACGTCGGGCTGATCGTCGGCGATCAGGATACGCGGCGAGAGGGGATCCACATCAGTCTTCCGCCACCCACCCGTCGCGGAGCTGCACGACGCGCGAACCGTAGGAGGCGTTGAATTCGGAGTGGGTGACCTGAACAATCGTGGTGCCGGCCTCGTTCAACGACCGAAACAGCTCCATGATCTCCTTGCCCTGCGCCGAGTGCAGATTGCCCGTGGGCTCGTCGGCGAGGAGGACTTTCGGGCTGGCGATGACGGCGCGTGCCACGCCCACGAGCTGCTGCTGGCCTCCAGACAGCTGATTCGGATAGAGATCCTTCTTGCCGACGATCTGGAAGCGATCCAGCACATCGGCCACGATGCCCTGGCGTTCTTTCCGGCCTACGTTTCTGTACGAGAGCGGAATTTCCAGGTTCTCGTACACGGTCAGATTGTCCAGCAGGTGATAGCTCTGAAAGACAAAGCCGATGTGCTGCTTATGGAGTTCGGATCGCTGTCGGGCGTTCAGCCGGTGGACGGGCTGGTCTCCAAAGGAGTATTCGCCGCTCCAGGCGGCGTCGTGCATGCCGAGAATGTGCAGCAGCGTGGATTTCCCGGCGCCTGACGGCCCCATGATCGACAGGAACTCGCCTTCTTTGACATCGAAGTTGATCCGGCGCAGCACGTAGGTCCGTCCGACGCCGTGCGGATAGGACTTCTCGATGTTGCGCAGGGAAATCAGCATGCCGTTCACTCGGTCGTTCCCGCCATCGCCGCATGTTCTTTTTCTTCCACGACTCGGCCGTCGAACAGAAAAATGCTCCGGTCGGCATGGCGCGCGTATCGCGGATCGTGCGTCACCATGCAGATGGTGGCGCCGCCGCGGTGGAGTTCCCGCAGCAGATCCATGACGGCCTCGCCACTGCGCGAGTCGAGGTTGCCCGTCGGCTCGTCGGCCAGGAGGATGAGCGGTTCGCCGGCGACCGCGCGGGCCACGGCGACGCGCTGTTGCTGACCGCCCGAGAGCTGACTGGGTAGATGTTTCGCGCGGTGCGCCATGCCGACGCGTTCGAGGGCCGCTTCGACACGCTGTCGACGTTCGGCTGCCTTCATGCCCCGGTAGGTGAGTGGCAATTCCACGTTCTCGAACACCGTCAAATCGCCAATGAGGTTGAAGCTCTGGAAGATGAACCCGATCTCGCGGTTGCGCACGCGCGCCCGCTCGGAGGCCGGCAGATCAGCGACCGGCCGGCTGTTCAGCAGATACTGCCCGTGAGACGGCGAGTCGAGCAGACCGAGAATCGACAGGAGCGTCGACTTGCCGCACCCCGACGGCCCCGCAATCGACACGTACTCACCTCTGCCGACCTCCATGTGCACGCCCGCCAGCGCGTGCGTTTCGATTTCGTCCGTCAAAAAGACTTTGGTGACGCCGTCGAGCTCGAGGAGGGGCTGTAGTTCGCTTTCGGCCATCGGTTTTTCCTCTCTGCTTTCAGGCGGACCTGCTAAGGTCCACCCCGCCTCATGTCCGCCCTACTTCAGCTTGATGCGATCGAAGGCGTCCCAGGCCGACATGTCGGACAGAATCACCTTGTCGCCGACGCTGAGCCCGGACACGACCTCAACGGAACTCACCGAGTTGCGGCCCAGTTTCACCGTCACCCGCGTGGCCGTGCCATCGGCATCTACTTTGAAGATGCCCACCGTGCTTTGTTCCTGGCCAAACGCGGGCCGGCCCATGTACAGCACGTCGTTCAGCCGCTCGAGTTCGATTCTGCCGTCCACGCTCAGATCGGGTACCGCCCCCTTGGGCAGTTCGCCATCCAGGGAGATATCCACCGTGCGCGTGCCGTTCTGGACAGAAGGATCGATGCGGCTCACCCGGCCCTGCACAATCCCGTTTCGCGTGTCGATTTCGGCGCGCTGGCCCGTCTGAATGTCCTTTGCCTGCGTCTCGGCGATTTTGATCTGGGCCTTCAGGCGGCTTGGATTGGCGACACGCGCCAGATCCGTACCCGGTCCGACCTGCTTGCCAATCTCAATCTCGACCGGGATCGCCTGCAACATACCGGCGACGCCAGCGCGGACTTTGAGTTCGGCGCGTTGCCGGCGCTTGAGCTGGAGCAGGGCACCTGCCTGGTCCACGGTGGACTGTTGCACCGCCAACTGGGCCTGGCTCGACTCGGCTCGGCTCGCCAGCTGCTCTTTTGCGATCTGTGTGCGTAGTTCAAGCTGCTGTGTGTTGATCTGCGACTGCTTCAGGTCCAGGGCGGAGACGAGCTGATCCTTCGCGAGCGCCTCCTTCATCTGCATTTCCATCTGCGCCCGGTTGAAATCCGCCTCGACCCCGGCGGTTGCCGCCCGCTGCGCGAGCAGATCGTTTTTCATCTGCACTTTGAGATTCACGAGCTGCGCTTCGGCGGACTGCAGCCGGAGTTCTGCGTCCTGCAGCTCTTGTTCGAGCTGTGGATTACTCAACTCTAGAATTACGCTGTCGGCCTTCACAGGTGTACCGGGATGGAGAAGAATGCGTTCCACCCGCCCGGTCGTGGTCGCCGAAATCCAGCGGATATCCTCCGGCACGAGCGTGCCGAGGCCCTGCACCTGGCGCACCATGGGGCCTCGCTTGACGGTGTCGGGCCAGAGCGTCGCGGCGTCGACCGTGGGTGCCGCGGGACGCAACCGCGACAGGCCGTAGCTGACCAACACCACCGCGACCAGCAGGACGCCCGCATAGACGCCCTGGCGAACTCTTTTTCGGCGCAGATTCGACGGACGCGCGATATCAACCATGTAGAGTGAAAACTGCTGAAGGGCAAACAATAGGCCAGAACACTTTCGATGAGTAACTATTTATTTGATAAACCTTTACGGCCCTCGTGTAGCACGGAATCACCGCCCGGGCCGTCCGTTTGTGGGACGGCCCAATCCCACAAGCACAACGGTTAGACGAGCGCGCCTGCCGTGCGGTTGCGACACATGAGTGTGACACGGGACGAGCGGATCCGCGCGGGGCGCACATTCCACGTCACGATTGCCTGCGGATTGTGGGCCGCACACTCCGGTATGGGAATTGTTACCTTGGAGAGGTGTTGACCTGCCCGCCGACATCTCCCACACGGCCTCGCCTGATCGTCCTCGACGCTAGCGTCGCGGTTGTCCGCTCCGTGGAACGGCTGGCGGCGCAGCTCGGGTTTGATGTGGAGACCTGCTCGGGCGTCCACGACACCCTGGATACTCTGGCCCGCGGGCCCGTGAGTCTCGCGCTGGTCAATGTGGGAACACCCGAGGTCGACGGCCCCGAGCTCCTGCGGCGGATGCGATCGACCGCTCCGGACTGCGACGTCGTGTTCATGGGGGCTCCCGCGACGGCGGACGGCGCGATCGATGCCATCATGCTCGGTGCCCGCGAGTACGTCACCGAGCCATTCGACGCCGATCGGCTGCGGCAGGTGTTGAATCACCGCCGGGGGGAACTGGCGCGGCGCGCGCACATCTTCGCGCTCGAGGCGCAGCTTGCCGAGCAGACGGAGTTCCATGGAATGATCGGGCGAGGTCCGGCCATGCAGGAGGTCTTCGACTGGATTCAGCGTCTGGCACCGCATGCGAGACACGTTCTCATCAGCGGCGAGACGGGCACCGGCAAGGAACTCGCCGCGCACGCGTTTCATGAGGTGGGCCCTCGCCGCGCACAGGCCTTCGTAACGGTGAATTGTTCAACCGGCGCCGGCGGGCTGTTTGGCGGCGACCTGCGGGCGCACGTGGGCGGGGCCGACTGGAAGAGGCATGGTCCCGATCCGTTCGGAACGGCGGAAGGCGGCACGTGGTTCCTCGACGAAATCGGCGACCTGCCGGCCGGGCTGCAGGCCACGCTTTTGCGCGTGCTCGAACGCGGTGAAGTTGAGCGGGCCGGATCGGCGGATTCGCCGCCGGCGGCGGTCGCGCTCGTCGCCACGAGCCATCGCGATCTTCGCGCCGACGTCGCGAGTGGCCGCTTCTGCGGCCGGCTCTTCGATCGCCTGAACACCGTGTCGCTGAGGTTGCCGCCACTGCGCGACCGCCGTGAAGACATTCCCTATCTGATCGCGGCATTTGTGAGCGGCGGCGCGCGGCGATTTCGAAAGTCACTGGATGGCGTAACGACATCGGCCGAACGCCTGTTGCTCGGCGGCCGCTGGGACGGCAATGTACGCGAATTGCGCAACGTGATCGAGCGGGCGTGCATGCGCGCGGAGGGGCGCCTCATTTCAGACCGCGATCTCGCGGGTCCGCGCGGGGCGACGCCAGACGCCGAGGGGCGGTCCTCCCGAGCGGCGCGATTCCCGGATCCGCGCACCGCGCACCTCGGGGACATGGAGCGAGAGCATATCGTCGACGCGCTGCGCCAGGTGAGCGGAAACCGGATGGCCGCCGCGAAGGTGCTCGGCATCAGCCGGCGCGCGCTCTACCGCCGCCTCGCGCGGCATCAGATCACGGACCCCGCGCCCCGCAGCCGGGATCGGCGGTTCTGACGTGCAAGACCATGTGATGGCCGACGCGCAGGGCGACGTGCGGGACGGCGTGATGGTCGAATCGATCTACCAGACCCTCCTCGAAGCCGCAACACCGCGGGCGGCAGTGAAGGTCTTCGCGCAGTACGCCGCCGAGGTTGACCTGCTGCTGACTGACCTCGTCATGCCGGAAATGAGCGGGCCGGCCCTGGCCGATCGCCTGGTGAGCACGCAGCCCCGGCTTCGGGTACTCTTTATCTCGGGCTACGTTGCGTCCGGGCTGCCGTTCGATCCGGACAGCCCGAACATGAGTTTTCTGAGTAAGCCATTCCAGGCGTCGGCGCTCATCGGCAAAGTGTGGGAAGTACTGATGCGTCCACGAACCAATGCATGAGGGAACTCCGATGTTCGATGCTCTGAAGCGCGGAATGCAGGAGAAGACGGTGGCTCGTGGCCCGCGACGGGTGCTGGTTGTGGACGACGAGGAATCGGTCCGGCGGTTCGTCGCTCGCGTGCTCGATCGGGGGGGGCACCGGCTGGTCCAGGCGGAAGACGGTCCGAGGGCACTCGCCATCGCGGAGACCGAGGGCCCGTTCGACCTCCTCGTGACCGACCTGATGATGCCGAACATGAACGGTGATGAGTTGGCGCGCCGGATGCGACAGATCCAGCCCGGGCTGAAAGTGCTGTATCTCACCGGCTTCAGCGACAAGCTGTTCAAGGAAAAAGTGACGCTCTGGCAGGATGAAGCGTTTCTCGACAAGCCGTGCAGCATCAAAGGGCTGCTGGAAGCGGTCTCTCTGCTGACCGACGGCCGGATCGATACGCCACCGGCTCAGGCCTGATCCCGAAGAATCGCGTCGGCGCTTACCCGCCCCGCGTGTGCATTTCGAGGTGGGGATCCAGACGGAGCGTGCTGACCGGCACGAACCCACGCCGGTCGCCAAGGGCGAGACGCGCCTCGGCGCCGCGATCGGTGCGCGCCTGCCAGCCAGCGGCAATCTGCTCCCTCAGTTCCTCGACGGACGCGCCACGCCGCACGGCGGCGCGCAGATCGACGCCGCGCGCGGCGTAGAGGCACAGGTACCACAGACCGTCGGCGGTCAGCCGGCTGCGATCGCAGCTGCGGCAGAAGGGCTCCGTCGTCGAGGAAATCACTCCGAAGCTGGTGCCGTCGGAGAGCGCAAAGCGGTCGGCGGGCGCGGACACCGGGGCGTCCAGCGGCGCGATCGGTCCAAAGTGGCTCGACAGTCTGGCGAGAATCTCGCGGCGCGAGACGACGCGTCCTGGATCCCACTGCGTCGCCCCGCCCACATCCATGTACTCGATGAAACGCACTTCGGCATTGACGGTCCGGCCGTACTCGATCAAATCGACCAGCTCGTCGTCGTTCACGCCATTGATGACGACGGTGTCCAGTTTGAGGCGGCCGAAG
The DNA here is from genome assembly GCA_041476545.1 of Vicinamibacteria bacterium. Lineage (GTDB taxonomy): Bacteria > Acidobacteriota > Vicinamibacteria > Vicinamibacterales > CAVVIG01 > JBGOTP01. Next base: position 15,951 of record JBGOTP010000035.1, read on the forward strand.
GATCGGCTCGCTGCCGCGATGCCTTCTTGGACCCGGGCGAGGTCGTCGACGCGCGTAAGAGCCGCAAATCGATCAGCGTGGAGCGTGTCGAGACTGACGGTAATACGGCGCAGCCCGGCGCGTCGAAGAGCGTCGACCTGGTCCGCGAGCAGGATGCCGTTGGTGGTTAGAGCGAGGTCGGACAGCCCCGCCTTCGCTGCCAGCATCTCGACAAGCGACGGCAGATCGCGCCGCAGCAGCGGCTCCCCCCCGGTGAGCCGCACGCGATTCACGCCGAGCGCGATGAAGACATCGACGAGGGCACTGACTTCCTCGAACTGCAGCAGGTCTTCGCGCGGAAGCCACACGTAGTCCGGCTCCGGCATGCAGTACTGACAGCGCAGGTTGCAGCGGTCGGTCACGGACAGACGCAGGTTGCGAAGCGGCCGGTTGAAGGTATCCTGAATCACCAGGAGCGATTATGGCACGCCTTGCAGACAGTTCCTTGACCGTCTCGAGCGCGCATAGTACTGTTGCCCGTTCCGGTCACGCGATCAGTCGTCGCCCACCCCCAATGGATAGTGCCCAGGTCACGGACTTTCCACTCAAGAAGACGCCGCTTCACGCTCGCCACCTCGCTGCAGGCGGGAAGATGGTCCCCTTCGGCGGCTGGGACATGCCTGTCGAGTACTCGGGCGTTACAGCCGAACACCTGGCGGTCCGCGAGCGCGTGGGCCTCTTCGACGTCAGCCACATGGGCGAGATCGAGATCGCCGGCAAGGATGCGCTGGCCGCCGTCCAGACGATCTCCTGCAACGACGCGTCGAAACTGCACATCGGGCAGGCGCAGTACTCCGGGCTGCTGACACCGCAGGGCACGTTTGTCGACGATCTGCTGGTGTACCGCCTCGCGACTCAACATTTCCTGCTCGTGGTGAATGCGTCGCACATCGCAGCGGATTACGCGCACATCGTCGAACACATTGCACCGCTTGGCGGAGCGGTCGCGGTCGACGCGAGCTCGCGTTATGCGCTCCTCGCCGTGCAGGGACCGCGGGCACTCGACGTCCTGCAGCCATTGACGGGCGTGGATCTGTCCTCCATCAAGTACTATTGGTTCGCGCATGGCGAGGTCGCCAGCGTCCGCGCAACCATTTCACGCACCGGCTACACCGGCGAGGACGGATTTGAAATCTTCGTGCCGCCACAGTCCGCGGACCGCCTGTGGCAGTCGATCGTCGCGGCCGGGGCATCCGCCGGTCTGGTTCCCTGCGGGCTCGGCGCCAGAGACACGTTGCGCCTCGAAGCAGGAATGCGGTTGCACGGTAACGATATCGACCAGACAACGACGGTGCTCGAGGCGGACCTGAACTGGATCGTCGGCTGGAAGAAGAGCGACTTCGTCGGGGCGGCGGCCCTCCGCACGCAGAAGGCGGACGGCGTCGCGCGGAAGCTTGTGGGTTTCGAGATGCGCGATCGCGGCATCGCGCGTCACGGCTACGACATCTACATGGGGAACACGAAGGCGGGCGTCGTCACGAGCGGGACGCAGACACCCTATTTGAAGAAGGCCATCGGCATGGGCTACCTGCCGATTCAACACACAGCGGTTGGCGCTGAGTTCGATGTGGAGATCCGCGGCCGCCGGACCCGCGCGGCCGTGGTCCCGATGCCGTTTTATAAGAGAGCTGAACGGCAGGCCTCAAGGCCTGCACTACAGTAGCTCGTAGTGCAGGACTTCAGCCCTGCTTCTGGAGATTCGCGATGTCGTATCCGGCCGGTTACAAGTACACCAAAGACCACGAATGGATCGACCTCGCTGGCGACAAAGGCCGGATTGGCATCACGGCGTATGCGCAGCAGCAGCTGGGCGACGTCGTCTACATCGATCTCCCGGATGTTGGCGCCATGTTGACGTCGGGACAGTCGTTCGGGACCATCGAATCAGTGAAGGCGGTTTCGGAACTCTACGCGCCGGTCTCGGGTGAGGTTGTCGAGGTCAACATCGCCCTGAAGCAGAAGCCCGAGGCGGTGAACGCGGATGCGCATGGAAGCTGGATGATTGTGCTCAGGCTCTCGAATCCCGGCGAGACGAGCACGCTCCTCGACGCCACGCAATACGCAGAGCTCGTCAAGTAGGCCCGACCGGTTCGCCATGACCTTCGACCCCGAGTCGTTTCAATCCCGCCACATCGGCCCCGACACCGGCGCCGCCACGACCATGCTCAGCGTGATCGGCGCCTCCTCGATGGACGCCTTGATCGACGAGGCGATCCCCTCCCGCATCCGTCTGTCGAAGGCCCTCAACCTGCCGCGGGGCCAGACCGAGCATCAGTTTCTGCGGGGCCTGCGCGACATCGCGGCTCGCAATCAGATGTTCAAGTCGTACATCGGACTCGGGTACTACGACTGCGTCACGCCGAGCGTGATTCTGCGCAATGTCTTTGAGAACCCGGGCTGGTACACGCCCTACACGCCGTATCAGGCCGAAATCGCCCAGGGCCGCCTCGAAGGGCTCCTGAATTTCCAGACGCTCGTCGCGGACCTGACGGGGATGGAAGTGGCCAACGCGTCGCTGCTGGACGAAGCCACCGCCGCGGCGGAGGCCATGACGATGCTGCACCGCGTCCAGGCCAGGCGCATCGACCAGATCGCCGGGCCGGCGCGGTTCTTCGTGGCGGACTCCTGCTTCCCACAGACGATCGACGTCCTCCGTGCGCGGGCGGAACCGCTCGGCATCGAACTCATCGTCGGTGACGTCCACGCGGCGGAGTTTGGCGCAAGCGTCTTCGGCGCGCTGGTGCAAACGCCCGACGAAAACGGCGCCGTTCACGATATTCGCGAGTGGGTCGGCCGTGCGAGGGCCGCCGGAGTACTGGTGGCCGTCGGAACAGACCTCCTGAGTCTGGTGTTGCTGACGCCACCAGGCGAGATGGGCGCCGACATCGTGTTTGGCAACTCGCAGCGATTTGGCGTGCCGATGGGGTATGGCGGTCCACACGCCGCCTTCTTCGCGACACGGGAGAAGCACATCCGGCAGGCGCCGGGACGCATTATCGGCGTCTCGGTCGATGCGCACGGCCACCGCGCGTACCGGATGTCGCTGCAGACACGCGAGCAGCACATACGCCGCGAGAAAGCCACCTCGAACATCTGCACCGCTCAGGCGCTGCTGGCGAACATCGCGGGCTTCTACGCCGTCTATCACGGGCCGGCGGGCTTGACGCAGATTGCGCGACATGTCCACGCGCGCGCGAATCGCCTCGCGCGCGCGCTCGCGGCCCTCGGCGTTCGTCAGCGGAACGACGTGTTCTTCGACACCTTGCGGCTTGAAGGCGCGTCTGCCGCGCGCGTTCGCGGGCTCGCTCTTGCCGCCCGTCTGAATTTTCGCTATCGAGACGACGGTATCAACATCGCGGTTGACGAGACGACAAACGACCAGGACATCGAGGCCATCGTCGGCGTGTTCGCGACAGCGATGGGGAAGACGTCCTCGCCGTCGGATCACGCCGACCAGCCATCCGCCGTGAGCGGCGGGACGGCTGAAGACGGTTTTCCGGTGGGACTCGCTCGGACGTCGCCATTCCTGACGCATCCGGTGTTCAGCCGGCATCGCTCGGAGACCAAGATGATGCGCTACATCCGCAGTCTCGAGCGGAAGGACATCGGCCTCGATACGTCGATGATTCCGCTCGGCTCCTGCACGATGAAACTGAACGCGGCGTCCGAGATGCTGCCGGTCACATGGCCGGAATTCTCGCGACCGCATCCGTTCGTGCCCGTGGAGCAGATGGCCGGCTATCAGGAGATCTTCCGGGAGATCGAACAGGCGCTCTGTGAGATCACGGGGTTCGCGGCGGTCTCGCTCCAGCCCAATTCTGGCGCTCAGGGCGAGTACGCCGGTTTGATGGTGATTCGTGCATTTCATCGGGACCGTGGTGACACGGCTCGCGACGTGGTGCTCATCCCCGCGTCGGCTCATGGCACCAATCCGGCGAGTGCGGTCATGGTGGGCATGCGGGTTGTGGTTGTTGCCAGCACGACGGACGGCAACATCGACGTGAACGACCTTCGCGCAAAAGCTGAGGAGCACCGTCAGCGACTCGCCGCGTTCATGGTGACCTATCCGTCGACGCACGGTGTCTACGAGGAGAGCATTCGCGACATCTGCGCGATCGTCCACGAGCACGGCGGCCAGGTGTACATGGACGGCGCGAACATGAACGCCCAGGTTGGCCTGACGAGTCCAGCGACGATTGGCGCCGATGTCTGTCACCTGAACCTCCACAAGACGTTCAGCATTCCGCACGGTGGCGGCGGCCCCGGCATGGGGCCCATCGGGGTGGCGGCGCACCTCGCGCCGTATCTGCCCGGACATCCGGTCGTCAGAACCGGCGGCTCGAAAGCCATTCATGCGCTGTCTGCCGCGCCCTGGAGCAGCGCCAGCATCCTGCTGATCTCGTACGCGTACATCAAGATGCTGGGCGGCGACGGGATGACCGACGCCACCCGTTACGCTATTCTGAGCGCCAACTACATCAAGTCGCGGCTCGAGACCTACTACCCGGTGCTCTACACGAGACCAAACGGTCGCGTCGCGCACGAGATGATCTTCGACCTGCGTCCCCTCAAGCAGGCAAGCGGGGGAGCGATCGACGAAACCGACGTCGCCAAACGGCTGATGGACTATGGCTTCCACGCGCCGACGGTGTCGTTTCCGGTGGCGGGAACGCTGATGATTGAGCCGACCGAGAGCGAGCCGAAGGAGGAGCTCGATCGCTTCTGCGACGCGATGATCGCGATTCGAAGCGAAATCCAAGCGGTCATCGATGGCAAGGCTGATCCGAAGGACAACGTGCTGAAGAACGCTCCTCACACCGCGGCTGCAGTGGCTGCCGACCACTGGACGCATCCCTATTCACGAGAGCAGGCGGCCTTTCCGCTGCCCTACGTGCGCGCGGCCAAGTTCTGGCCAAGCGTCGGCCGCATCGACAACCCCTACGGCGACCGCCATCTCGTCTGCGCCTGCCCGCCTCTCGAGAGCTACGCGTAGGGATCGGAGGTTGGAGGGTAGAGGGTAGGGGCTCGGGCTTCCGGTCGCGGGTGTGTCGCGTACGCGCGCTTGCGATACCCGTCGAGAAGCGACCTGGTCACCGGACCAGGCGTGCCGGACCCAATCGTCCGGTCATCGACCTTCACGATCGGCACGACCTCGCGTGTCGTGCTGGTGAGAAATGCCTCGTCCGCGCCAAAGAGGTCCCCGTCTTTCAGCGTGCGCTCGCGAACCCGAATCCCGACGTCGGCGCCCACTTCAAACAGAAACTCGCGGGTGAGTCCCGCGAGCAGGCCTGCATCGAGCGGCGGCGTGAGCGCGATGCCTTCCTTCACCACAAACAGGTTGGCGGTCGTGCACTCCGCCAGTTCCCCCCGGTAGTTGCGCATCACGCCTTCGAACGCGCCGCGCCTGAACGCTTCCTGCATCGCAAGCGCGTTATTCAGAAGGTTGTTGGATTTGATCAGGGGATTCACCGATCCCGGATGATTCCTGACAATCGGCACGAGCGCGACTTTGACGCCCCGTTCGAAAACCTCGGGCGCGGGATCGACCTGGGGTTTCACGATCACAACGACTGAGGACTCCTGGCAGGCCGCCGGGTCGTACGACAGCTCACCGATCCCCCGGGTGACGAGAATGCGAATGTAGGCTTCGCTGGACCCGTCGCGCGCCCCGAGTCCGGCCGCGTCCATCGTCTCGTGGAAACGCCGGTCGATTTCCGCGTCGGGGAGCGGGACCGACAACGTGAGCATCTCCGCGGACTTGCGGAGCCGCCACATGTGGCGATCGAACAGGAACGGCTCGCCGTTGTAGGTGCGCAACGTCTCGTAGACACCTTCGCCGTACAGAAACCCGTGATCGAAGACCGAAATCACCGCGTGCGCCTGGTCGAACACGCGCCCGTTGACGTTGACGAAGGCAGCCATTGCGTCGAGCGTACCATACAGTAGTATTCCTCTGTGTCCTCCGTGGTGAATCAGCGCTTCAAGAACGCTACATGCGCGTCCTGACCTCCTCCCAGATGCGCGAGGCCGACCGTCGCACCATCGACGAGATCGGCATCCCGTCCGTCGTGCTGATGGAGAACGCCGGCCGCCAGGTCGTTGCGGCCATCGAGACGGTGCACGGGGACCTCCTCGAAGGGCACGTCGCCGTGCTGTGCGGACGC
>JBGOTP010000036.1:0-22125 GCA_041476545.1 Vicinamibacteria bacterium
GCCGTACTCGATGCGCGGCGCGCCATCGCGTGGCTGGCCGCGGAAGGGTACGACCGCATCGGCATCCTCGGGACAAGTCTTGGTTCGTGCCTGGCACTGCTCACGACGGCGCACGAGCCGTTGATCAACGCGCAGGCCCTCAATCACATCTCGCCGCACTTTGCCGACGTCATCTGGCGCGGCATCTCGACGCGCCACGTGCGGGAAGGACTGGACGGACACATCGAACTCGATCTCCTGCGCGAGTTGTGGAAGCCGATTAGCCCGCGGTGGTACCTGGAGCGGATCCGCGATCGACAGACGCTGCTGGTCTACGCGCGCTACGACCTGACATTCCCGCTGGATCTGTCGGAGGATCTCGTTCGTGAGTTTCGAGAGCGCGGGATCCCGCACGAAGTGGCGGTACTGCGATGCGGACACTACAGCATCGGCAAGACGCCCTACAAGTTCCTGGACGGCTGGATCCTGACGCGGTTCCTGAGGCGCGCCCTACGGTAAGGAGCTAACAGAGGGGCCGGAGAGAACGGACAAACACGGAGGAACGGAGCAACGGAGAAAACCAATTTACTACTCCGTTTCTTCGTTTCTTCGTTTCTCCGTTGTGAAACCGTTGTCTCCGTACTCTCCGTTTCCTCTATCGGCCTTACTTCACCTCGACGAGTTCGATCGCGATGCGATCGGGCCCCTCGATCATCGCGGCTCGCGTGTTACCCCACGGATGAATCTCCTCGAGGAACTTCACGCCCTCGCCTTTGAGGCGAGTCACCGTTGCCGTGAGATCCGCCATGCTCACCGCCCAGTGATCCACGATCTTGCCACGCGTGCTGACGAGTCCGCCACCGGGCCACGGCCGGATGGAAATGGAAATGTCGTCGAACGACACGCCGCCCGCCGGATCGCGCACGAAACCGGTCTTCGCGAACGACGGCCAGGTTGGTGGTGCGTACGTCTTCGTATGGCAGTCTCCCGCCGGCACGGCTGCCGCGCCACCGCGTCCCGCAGGGCGAGTGGCGCCAAGGTGCGTGACGTACCACTGCATCGCGCACTCCGGGTGTTCGTGGTACATGTGCACGTGATTGAATCGTTCCGTCGTGCCCGCCTGCGCGTTCTCGATCATGGAGCCATCGGGACCTCGCAGGTATCCGAAGCCGCCCTCGCGTGTCGGCTGGGTACCCTTCGCGCGCATCTCGAGAATCTGCTCCTGCGTCGGCAGGCCGGGGAGCGTGTCGCTCGACATGTCCACGAGCTTGCCGTCGGCGGCGTCCCACATCTGGGCGATCGTCAACCCCATCGCACGGAACTTCTCGTCGTACTGACGCGAGTTCGGCGTGTTCCAGCCGAAGTGCCAGACCGATGTCTGTGGGCCGGTCAGTTCATTTTGAGGCGGCGTCGCCACCTTCGTGAAGAGCAGGTAGATGTTGCCGGTCTTCACGGCTTCGAAGCCATTGAAGGTGGTCCTCGTGGCCGACAGCGCAAACGGCTTCGGATAGTAATCGGCCGCCGCCACCGGGTTCATCGAGTTGAGGTGCACGTGATGAAACCGCAGCTTCTCAATGCTCCCCGAGGCAGTCGGCGCTGCCTGGTTCTGCGCATGGACCGGCCGATACGTCGCAACGCCCACGCCTGCCAGAATGAGTACGCCCACGAACAATGCGAAGCGAAGCATCACTTTCATCCGTGCACTCCAATAGAAATTGAACAAGCCCTCCAAACCGGGCGCCGCACATGATACGTCACTTACGCCTGCGTCGGGGCTCCCCGCGCCGGATGTTCCGCCCTTCCTGCAGCAGGCCAATCCTGGCGATGATGTCCTCGTGGAGCACGCGCATCTGGGCCCGCGTCTCCTCGTCGCCGGCCCGAATTTCCGCACGAACCTGTGCAAACTCGGTCCTCATCTCTTCTCGGACTGCCACGAACCCCGTCTTCATCTCCTGCCGAACGGCAGCAAACTCACTCCGAGTCTCATCTTTGAATTGCACAAACTCCGTACGGAAGTCGGTGAGATCGGTCCGCAACTCGTTCACGTCGGTCCGCAACTCGTTCACGTCGGTCCGCAACTCGTTCACGTCGGTCCGCAACTCGTTCACATCCGCCCGCAGTTCGGTCATGTCCGTCCGCAGATGGGCCACATCCGTCCGCAAGATGGCCACCTGTTTTGACAATCCGCCTGGTCCTTCCACGGTTTTCTCCAGCAATTCGATGCGCTTCGCGAGATTCTCGGTCGGCATGGCTTTACCATCGCTCCTTCTGGACGCTCCTTGCACGCCTTGCGCGGCGTGCCGGCGTCCGCCGGAAGCTCTGCCAATGTTGTGCCGACGTTCCGCTCGCCGACGACGACGGTAGCATCGTCTGCGAATCGTCGCAACCGGGATGCGGCAACGTGATTTGGCAACGAACCTTGTCCCAACCGGCACCATGTCTCTGATGTAAAGTTGGCTCCAGAATTGATGCAGGATCTGCGCCTCGCCGTCCGTGCGCTGCGTGCGACGCCGATCGTCACGGCTGTCGAGGTACTGTCGCTCGCGCTTGGCATCGGCGCCAACACGGCCATCTTCTCGCTCGTCAACAGCCTGCTGATTCGCGAGTTGCCCGTCGTAGAACCGGCGCGTCTGGTAGCCGTCGCCGGGGGGCCCTCGATCAGCTACCGGCCGCCGCTGAGCTACGCGACCTTCGATCAAATCCGTCGGCATGGCTCGGCGTTCGATGGCGCCCTCGCGTACAGCGCCGGAAAGTCGCTGCTGACGATCGGCGGCGACACTCGGAGCGCGGACCGTTTGTTCGTGAGCGGCGATTTCTTCACGACCCTCGGCGTCCCGGCTCTCTTCGGCAGAACGCTGGCACCCACAGACGACGTACCAGGTGGTGGACCGGGCGGCCCCACCGCCGTGATCAGCTACAACCTCTGGCAAGAGCGAATGGGCGGATCGGCCGCAGTCATCGGCTCGTCGGTGACTGTCGAGCGCGTGCCGGTGACGATTGTCGGCATCACGCCGCCACGTTTCTTCGGCGTGGAGGTCGGTCGCACATTCGATGTCGCGCTGCCGGTCACGACAGAGCCTTTGATTCTGCCCAGCATTCCGTTCGACGACGACGTTCCGTGGCTCAACGTCATCCTCCGATTGAAGCCGGGGCTGTCGTTCGACGCTGCCGCCACCGCGTTGCGCGGCGTCCAGCCGCAGATTCGAGCAGGTGCCCTGCCGAAGACGTCCGCCGCCGCGGATTTTCTCAAAGAGCCGTTCACGATCGAGCCGATGAGCAGGGGCACATCGGCGCTTCGTCAGCGTTTTGCGCGCCCCCTCGAGGTGATCTTCGTCGTGGTGACGCTGGTGCTGCTCGTTGCCTGCGCGAACATTGCGAACGTGATGCTGGCCCGAGGTGCCCGGCGTCGTCACGAATTGAGTGTCCGGCTCGCCCTGGGTGCTTCCCGCTGGCGACTCGCACGCCAGTTTCTTGTTGAGAGCCTTGTGGTGGCAGCAGCTGGCACGGTTCTCGGCTTGCTCTTTGCCGCATGGGCAAGCCGCGCGCTTGTGGCACGCGCGGCAACCGCGGCCTCGCCCGCCGCTCTGGACCTCTCGCTGGACTTTCGCGTGTTGACCTTTACCGTTGTCTCGATGGTGTTGGCCGCCGTGCTGTTCGGCGTCGCGCCGGCAGTACGGGCCACTCAAGTGGCGCCAATCGATGCCTTGAAGGATCGCAACTCCGCCGGTGGCAGGACCAGTGGCGGCCCAGGCCGCGCGGGAAACGGCGTCGTCGTCGCTCAAGTCGCGCTCTCGCTAACGCTCGTGGTTGCCGCGGGTCTGTTTCTTCAGACCTTCCAGCGCCTAACGCAGGTGTCACTCGGATTCGATCGCGATCGGACCATCGTCGCGACCGTCACCGCGTCAACAGTGCCTGCGGCAGAGCGAAACGTCTTCTACCATCGACTCGTTTCTGCAGCTGCGGCCGTGCCAGGCGTTGCGCACGCCGGCGGATCGCTCAATCCGCCCCTCATCGGCTTCCTCGCTGGGGATTTCGTCATCTCCACGCCGGGGATGCTGCCGGAACCAGGCGCGGAAACCATTTCGCAGTCCGATTTGATCACGCCGGGGTGGCTCGCGGCCTATGGCACTTCGATCCGGGCGGGTCGAGATATCGATGATCACGATCGGGTGTCGACCCAGCCGGTCATACTAGTCAACGAGGCGTTCGTCCGGCGCTTCTTTCCAGAACGGAATCCGGTCGGCACAACGCTCGACGTCACGGCCCGTCTCCCTCCGAATGGAGACTTCCCCTTGGGCCCGAAGATGATCGTCGGCGTTGTCCAGAACGCCGTGTACCGCTCGGTCCGTGGACCGGCACGGCCGACGCTGTACTTCCCAATGGCCCAGCGTGAGGGATCGATTCTGAATTCCAATTTCTACATCGCCGTGCGTCCGTCCACGGGCCCGGCAGCGTCATTGACACGTGCCGTGGCGTCCGCGCTGACTGCCGTCAATCGCGACCTCACGATTACGATCCGTCCGCTCGCGGCGCAGGTCGACGAAGCCCTCGCACAGGATCGCCTTGTGGCGTGGTTGTCGGGATTTTTTGGCGCGCTGACGCTCCTGTTGGCTGGTCTCGGACTGTACGGAGTTACGTCGAATGCCATCGCCAGCCGGCGCGGCGAAATCGGTATCCGCCTGGCGCTCGGCGCTAAGCCAGCCGGCGTGGTCCGGCTTGTGCTCTCACGCGTTCTCGTCCTTGTTGGCCTGGGCGTAGTCGCCGGAGGGAGCGTCTGCGTCGTGGCGTTGCCGTTGGTCGCGAGTCTGCTCTACGGCCTCGATCCCTTTGACCCCTGGACCCTTGCCGGCTCGGCGATCGTGCTCGTCGCGGTCGGCGCACTTGCCGGCTGGCTGCCCGCGTATCACGCGTCACGAATCGATCCCGCCGAAGTGCTCAGAAGCAGCTGATTCCACGGACCAGAGACTCCGAACAACGACCAAGGACTCCGGCAGGGCTGAAGGCCTGCCCTACGACCATAGACGCTGCTACGTCGACCGAGCCGCCAGCTGAATCGTGGTCCAGACATCGAGCCGCTTCACTGCCTCCGGACGAGTCTCTCCACCGCGGCCCGATCGCCCGCCTCCGCCACCCCCACCACCAATGCCGCCACGTCCGCCCCCACCACCGAAGCCACCCCCGCCACCACGACCACCGCCACCAGACCCTCCACGCCCGCCTCCACCGCCGCGTTCTTCCGGCGGGGCGTACTCGGGACGCTCGATTTTCGGGGTCTCGAATCCAAGCCCGATCTTGCGACCCGGCGCGGTACCAACTCCGTAGGATTCAGCCGACGTCTTCGCGAGCGGGACCTTCAGTTCATACACGAACGTCCCCTCGCGCGACCCGGCCGCAACCTCAATGCCGGAATCGGATGTCCGCTCGATGCGCCGGCGATCATCCTTCTTCGGGCCGAGTAGCTCGAAGTACGTGAGGGCCGGCGCCGGGATGTCCGCCGGCGGCTCGTCGAATCCTCCTCGGCCGCCAGGTCCACCACCCGGGAATCCGCGACTGCCTGGAAAGAAACCGCCGGGAAGGCGGATGCCGAAGGTCCGCTTCTTCCCGCCCGTCGCGTCCAGCCAGACGATCACGCCCTCCGTGGCAAATTGACGACGACGCTGCTGGTCGCTCGTGATGATGGTGAGGTAGAGGAACCGATCATCATTGACCGCGCCGACGCTGCCGGCATCGTTGACAGAGACGGTCTCCTGCCATTCATCGTTGACGCCGTCGACTCGAATGTCGTGATCGCGCCAGCGACTCGCGATGGAATCAGCGGCCCGCACGCCGACTGTGCAGACCGCTATCAGCGGCACGACGACCCACATCCGCACGCTCATCCATTTGCCGTTCATATCTCGTCTCCTGCAGGTACTGACTCAACGTTCGCACGATCGATCAGTGACATGTCGTGAAAAAACCGTGTCAGGACGCCGCGGAAGGCGGAGGGGGCGGATAGGAGCAGGCGCGGTTCTGCTAGAGGTAGCGCAGCAGGCCGCGCAGGGCCTCGAAGATGACTCGCGCGAGATCCTGCACGAACGGCGAGACGTCTCCGTCGTTCACGGCGTTGGCGATGGTCACCGGGTTGGTGAGAAACAGCCAGACGGTGGCGCCGGCCACGACCGTGCCCACCGTGACCAGCGCGCCAAACACCGAGAAACCGATGTGTCGCAGGCGAACGGTTTTCATGTGGGAGATGGCGATCGTATCAGAGTCTTTCCAGGGCGGCGGCTCACGCTTGCATGGATAGACCACGACCCTTGAATGCCGCCCCCGTCGCGGCGATAATCCCCGCAGTCGTCCGCCATACGCAACAAAGGAGGCCGCCGTGCGCCAGGTCGCTCGCCTCGTCAGCGTCGTTACGGGGGTCGTCGTTCTTGCCGCTGTCGGTGGACTATCCGGACGGGCCCAGACGCCTCAGGCGGCTGGTCGTCAGACGCCCCGGCTGCCCGTCCGGTCGTCCGAGGTCGGGTGGAAACTGGCGCCGGCCGACGAGAAATACGCGTCGATCGACGGCACGCACCTCAAGGAATACGTCAAGGAGCTGACCGCGATGTCGCGGCGCTACCGCGACCAGGGCCATCAGTTCTGGGGCCGCATCACCGGCACAGAGGCCGACGCCGAGAACGCGCGCTGGCTGATGGACAGGTTCCGGCAGATCGGCCTCACCGACGTGCACGAACAGCCCTTCGATCTTCCGCCGCAGTGGATGCCGCAGTCGTGGTCGGTGAAAGCGAGCGGCGGCGGCAAATCGCTTGATGTCGCCACGGCACAACCGACCTACCTCAGCGAGGGCACGCCGCCGGCCGGACTCGATCTGGACGTGGTCTGGGCGGGTCTCGGAAGCGACGCCGATCTGGGGCTGGCGCCGGACGTCAAAGGCAAGGCCGTCTTCTTCTACAGCACCGACCTGTCGTCGCGTCATCGGCCGATCTCGGACAACGCGATCGAGCGGATCGAAAAGCGCGGAGCCGCCGCCATCTTCGTGGTGCTCGGGATCCCGGGCAATCTGCGCACGCAGTTCTATCCAGTGGGCACGGGCGTACCGACCTTCTCGGTGGGACAGCGGGATGGGCTGGCCATGCGGGATCTGATTGCCGGCGCGAAGGGGCAAGCGCGCGTGAACGTCCGCCTGAACGTGCAGCGTGTGCCGAACCTCAAATCTGGAACCGTGTGGGCGACGCTCCCCGGCACGACCGACGAAACCATCATCGTCGTCGCGCACCGCGACGGATGGTTCGAGGCCGCAAACGACAACGCGGCAGGCGTCGCCACGGCCGTGGGTCTGGCGGAGTATTTCGCGAAGGTGCCGAGAGCCGAGCGCCGGCGAACGATCATCTTCCTTGGAACGACCGGGCACCACGACAACGGTGCCGAGAGCGGCACGTGGCTCGCCGAGCATCCGGAGACTTTCGCGAAAGCGGCGCTGCTGCTGAACGCCGAGCACACGGGCGCGGTGGGCACGAGTCACAGCTCGCCGCAGAACTCGAACGGCGCTGGCCCGCTCACGTGGTACGCGGGCGGCGATCGCCTTGCCACGATCGCGATGGCCGCGCTCGACGCCTTCGGCGTCGCGACCTACCCGCAGATGTCGGCCCGGCCGGCGGGAGAGATCGGCCGCTACTTCCAGCTCGCGCCGGCTGTTCAGTTCATGAGCAGCGGGTTCGTCTGGCACTCCGATCAGGAAAACGACAGCACGATTTCCGCGGCAGGGCTGGCGGCGGTGACCCGCGCGTACGCGAAGATCATGGCCGACACGAACAGAGTAGATCTCAAGGATCTCCGGACCGCGCAGTAACGGGGCACAAATGAAAAGCTCGCTGACACGCGCCGCCCGCGTCGTTATGGCCGTCGCATCAGTCGTGGCGGCCACCACGACGACGATCGGTCAGACGCAGAACTGGCCGCAGTTCCGCGGAACGCAGTCTGGAGTCGCCGCAGACAGTGCGGCCTTGCCCGACACGTGGAGTGAAACGCAGAATGTGGCCTGGAAGATCGACATTCCCGGCCGCAGCTGGAGTTCGCCGGTCGTGTGGGGGAATCACGTCTTCGTCACGACCGCCGTCGACGTCAAGGAGCCCATCCAGCCGCTCAAGCCGGTGGCCTCCTACACAGGCAGGTCGTTCGGTGGACCGATGACGGGCGCCGACATCAGCCAGCCTGTCGACGAACATCGGTGGACCGTGTACGACGTCGATCTTCAAACAGGCAAGACCCGCTGGGAACGCACGATTCAGACAGCCCTCCCGTCGCAACCGGTTCACCAGAAGAACTCGTACGCGTCGGAAACGCCGGTCACCGACGGCGAGCGTGTCTACGTCTACCTTGGCTACGCGGGCCTGTTTGCGTTCGACATGAGCGGCACGCCCGTATGGTCGACGCCGATGAAGGCGCTCCAGATGCGGACCGGCTGGGGATCGGCCGCGTCGCCCGCGCTGCACAACGGCCGCCTCTACATCGTCAACGACAACGAAGAGCAGTCGTTCCTGGTGGCCATCGATGCAAAGACCGGTCGCGAGCTGTGGCACGTTGATCGCGACGAGGGTTCGAACTGGTCGACGCCGTTCGTGTGGCAGAACACACAGCGGACGGAAATCGTGACCACGGGCACACGCAAGGTCCGTTCGTACGATACAAACGGGAAACTGCTCTGGGAGTTGAAGGGACTGACGTCGATTCACGCCATAACGCCGATCGCCGCCCACGGACTGTTGTACGTCAGCTCAGGCTACCCCACCGATTCGCTCAAGCCCGTGTATGCGATCCGGCCCGGCGGGTCAGGCGATATCTCGCTGAAGGCGGGCGAGACGAGCAACTCGTTCGGCGAAACGAGCAACGCGTTCATCGTCTGGGCCCATCCGACGCTGGCCTCCAGCTACCCATCTCCCCTCGTCGTCGGCGATCAGTACTACACGCTGATGGACCGCGGCTTTCTGACATCAAACGATGCGAAGACGGGAAAGGAAGTCTACGGACGTCAACGCATCTCGAGCGAGTCGAGCGCGTTCTCCGCGTCGCCGTGGTCGTACAACGGGAAGATTTTCGCGCTGAGCGAGGATGGCGACACGTTCGTGATGCAGGCGGGTCCTGAGTTCAAGATGATCCGCAAGAACGCACTCAACGAGATGACGCTCGCCACGCCGGCCATCGCCAACGGCAGCCTAATCATCCGGACCGCGTCGAAGCTTTATCGGATCGCGACACGGTGATACAGCAGCTTTCAGCTGTCGGCTGTCAGCTCTCAGCGGCCGGCTATCAGCTCTCAGCGCGGGCGAACTGAAAGCCGAGAGCGGTCAGCTGATGGCTCTTGTCATCGGCTTGACATCTGATGCGTGATGCGTGATGATCCCAGGGTGCGAACGACTCTGGATCTGGACGAAGACATCCTGCAGGCCGCGAAGGAACTCGCGGTCGTGCGGGGGATGACGGCCGGGCAAGTGGTCTCCGAACTGGCGCGCAAGGGACTGACACCCGCAACGGCAGCAGAACCGCGGGTGCGCAACGGCGTGCCGCTGTTGCCACGTCAGCCGGCGGGGTCACCGCGCCTGGGGCCAATGACGATGAAGCTCGTGAACGCGCTGAGAGACGATGCGTGAGCCAGCCGGCGTTGCTCGACGTCAACGTACTGCTCGCGCTCTTCAACCCCGACCACGTCCACCACGAAACTGCGCACGACTGGTTCTCGGATCACCGCGCCGAGGGATGGGCCACCTGTCCGCTCACTGAGAACGCGTTCGTTCGGATCCTGAGTAACCCAAAAGCGATAGCCACGGTCGAACGTCCTTCAACGCTCGTGGATCGCCTGGACAGGTTCTGCGCCAGCAAGCACCACGTCTTCTGGCCCGATGTCATCTCACTGCGCGACCGGAAGCTGTTCAACGCGTCGTTGGTGGCGGGCCCCCGCCAGTTGACCGACATCTATCTTCTGGGTCTGGCGAAGAAAATGGATGGCTCACTCGCCACCTTCGATCGCACGATTCCGATCGGCGCGGTCGTCGGCGCGACGCGCGCGACGCTTCGCGTCATTCGGTCAGACGCCGATGCGAGTGCGCAGCGCTGAAGCCCTGCACTACGAGTACCTGCTACTTTCAGCTCTCAGCGCGGGCGAACTGAAAGCCGAGAGCGGTCAGCTGACGGCTGCCGTGGCCCTACTTCAGCGGCACAAGGCGCTTCAGCTCGTCGGCCCAGTGCTGGACGAGGTGAATCTCGGGCGCGGCTGCCTTGCCGCCGCCTGCGGTCTCGGCGTCCTTCAACAGAAGAAAGCGCTTGCCATCGGGCGACACGTCGTAGTGGCGGCCGCTGTTCACCGCGATGGCGTACGGACCTTTCACCACGACCGCGGGCTTGCCGAGCGTCAGATTCGGGCCCAGGGTGACAGGCACCGCCATGATCGTGTCCGGCGCCACGTAGTAGAACAGCTCGCGGCCATCCTTCGACCAGAGCGCGCGGGTCCCACCACGCGTGGACACCTGGCGCTTCGAGGCATTCACGTCCGGGAACGGTGCCACATAGACTTCGCTCTGGCTCGACTCGTCGGACTCGTACGCGAGCCACCGGCCGTCTGGCGACACGACGCCATTCGCCTCGCTGAACTTCGTCTTCATCAACATGGTCTCTCGACGTTCCCCGTCGAGGCCTAACATCCCGAGATCGTACGGAGGTGTCAGCGGTGTAATAAAGGTGAGGCGCTTGCCATCGGGGGAGAACGACGATGGTCCCTGGATAGTCGAGCCGACGCTCAAGCGCTCGGACAGGCCGGAACCGTCGGCCTTCTGCCAATAGATGCTCTCGGGGCTGCCGTCCCGTTCCGCGGTGAACGCGATGCGCGTGCCATCGGGCGTCCAGACCGGACTGCGGTTTAGACCGGGGTCGTTCGTCAGCCGCTGCAGCGTCTCGCGGACGAGATCCCAAATCCAGATGTCGTTCTGCTGGTCGCGAGCGTCCAGCGCGACTCGCGTGCCATCGGGCGACAGGCGTGCATACGTGTACGCGCGCGGCGGGACGTTAATGGCTTCCTGGCGCCCCTGTCGATCGACCCAGACGAGCGTCCGCTGACTCACGGCCGTCGCGGTTCCCGCGGTGTACACCAACGAACCATCCGCGGCAATGGCGTAATTCGCGCCGCCGTACAGCTGGTTGGCCACGCCCTCCAGAACCGGCACAGGGTTTCCGATCGCCTCCAGGCGATTCGGGTTGAACCGGACAGCCCGCAGCGTATCGCCGACCGCATAGACGAGATGACCCGTAGACGAGTAACGCGGCTGGCTTCCGCCCCGAACCACGTCCGAGACTTTGCCTGAAGACAACGACAGAGCCACGATGCGTGAACGTTCGGCCGTCCCGTTCCACGCGGTATAGAGCACGCCCTTACCATCGGGCAGGACATGGGGCCACCAGTGATCGGTTTCGCCCTTTGAGGGATCGACCTTGGTCAGCACCTGCGGCTCGCCGCCGGCTGCGGCCACGCGACGCAGTCCCTTGGTGGCCCCCGTCGCGAACACAATGGTGTTGTCCGGCCCCCAACTGGCCCCGCGCAGGGGACCATCCAGAGCGCAGATGGTTTGCGCAGGGCCACCGAGCACGGAGACTCGCTTCAGGGTGTTGTCAACGCCATGGCTGAATCCAATCCACTCTCCGTCTGGAGAGAAAAAGAAGCCTTGAGCGCCCTCCGAGCCTCGAATGAGCGTCGCGTCCAGTTGGCCGAGATCGCGCAGGTACAAGACCAGGCTTGTCGGCGATGCCGGGTCGCCATGACGGGTCCGATAGACCACGCGCGACCCGTCAGGCGAGATTGCAATTCCGGACATCTGTGTGCCGGGGAAGACCGGCGCATCGGCCGGTGTCGTCACCACAAAACGCGCAATGCGAGCCGGTGACGCGGGTCGCATCGTCACAATCGCTCCGGCCGCGAGACCGCCGACGATGACGACGGCTCCGGCTGCCCAGGGCAGCGCCTGCCGCCAGAGCGCGCGCCGAGTGGCTGGCGCTACACGTGTCGTATCCGGTTGTTGAGCCGGCGCGTCGAACGCGCCATCGAGCACGAGTCGGACGGCCGACATGTCGCGCACGCGCTTCTTCGGATCCTTCTGCAGGCATACCCGTAGCACTTGACGGGTACTTGCCGGCACATCCGCGGGCAGCGCCGCCCAATCCGGATCGTCGCGCAGGACCGACACCAGCGTGTCCGACACATCGTCTCCGGCGAAGGCTTTCTTCCCCGCGAGCATCTCGTACAGCACGGCGCCGAACGCCCACACGTCCGCTCGACGATCGACTGGCTTGCCCTTCGCCTGCTCGGGCGCCATGTACGCCGCCGTACCGAGCACGGTCCCCATTCGCGTCCCCGCCGTGAGCGACAGCGTCGGCGACATCGACAGGCTCGGGTCACTCGCGTCGGGCAGGAGCGCCTTGGCCAGGCCGAAGTCCAACACCTTCACCGTGCCGTCCGGCCGGACCTTGATGTTGGCGGGCTTCAAATCGCGATGGATGATATTTTGCTCATGCGCCGCGTCGAGGGCATCGGCGATTTGCTTCGCGATGGGCAGCGCTTCGTCCAGCGGCAGGCCGGGCCCTATTGTGTCCGGCGATTTCGGCGGGCCTGATAAGGCGCGCCCCGCAGTCAGCTGTGACCGCTGTCCCAGCAGATCCGCCAGCGTGGGACCTTCGACGAGCTCCATGACGATGAACGCGAAGGCCGCCCCGACCGGCGCCCGCCCTGCCTGCCCCGTCTGCCCCGCCCCGCCTTTGCTCGCGCTGATATCTGGCGAGCTACGGCGAGGCTCGCCGACGCGCTCATGGCGCGTAGGCGGCTGCCCTTCTTCCAGCCCGTAGATCGCGGCGATGTTCGGATGATTCAGCGAGGCCAGGGTCTTGGCTTCGCGCTGGAACCGCGCCAGGCGCTCGGCATCCTGCGCGAACGCCTCGGGCACGATCTTGATCGCCACGTCACGATCGAGCTTGGTGTCCCGCGCGCGGTAGACCTCGCCCATGCCGCCTTCACCGATTTTGGCGATCACTTCATAGGCGCCGAGGCGCGTTCCGACGACTAGCGGCATGGGCTCGGGGTCATGAAATCCGATGCATTATCTTCCCGCGAGCACCAAACCTCAACCTCCAACCCTAGCCTCTAGCCTCTAACCTCTAACCTCCAACCCCTGGCCTCCAGTAGAATTTCGCAAGATGAAACGCACGTCGACCGCCGGGCCAATGGCGTGATGCGTCGGCTTCCTGCCGTCGCTGGCGCCTTGCTGCTCATCGCGTGGGGCGCGACGATCCTGCCAGTGACCGCGGCCGACGACCGGCCGCCGCTGCACTTCGAAGACGGTCTTCGCCCCGAGCCGACGCTGTCACCCGCCGACTACTCTCCCCATCGGTTGCAGGGCGGGTCGGCTTCCGAAATCTGGGAGTACGCCCTTCAGTTCTCGAGCGGCCTGCGCATGCTCGTGGCGCTGCGGATCACGAACCTTGGTCCCGGGTCGGAGCACGCGCAACTGACGGCAGCCACCGCCTGGCCGGACGGCCAGCTCCGCAACCTGATCAACAACGGCCGGCCACACGGAGAGTGGACGCTCTCGGCCGACGCGAAGGGCTTCACCCTCGGCGTGGCACAGCACGTCGTGAGCATCTCCTCCGATCGCCACCACCTGACGCTCGACAGCGGCAACGGCGTCTTCAACATCGACGCCCTGCCGACCGCGCCACCCTACCGGGCCGGTCGCGTGTCGCTCGGCCGCTCCGACTTCTGGGATCTCACCATTGTCGCGCCGCGTCTCGCGGTGCACGGCACGGTGACGGAGCAGGACGGACAAAGCCGGGATCTGGGCGAGGGCGCCGGCATCATGCTGCACACGCGCACCAACGTCGCCGACTACGATCGCGCCTTGGCCATGTTCGCGTTTCACAGTTTCGACGGACCCGCCGGGCTGTCGTTTCTCGAATTCACCGCCGCGCGGACGCGCGAGCGGCTCGGACTGCTGCTTCTCGTCGAGGATCATCACGTGACCGCCTGGCCGGGGACGGTCGCTCGTGAATATGAAGGGCTCTTGCAGGAGAAAAAGAGTCCGCGATATCCCCTGCCGGCCGCGTTCAGGCTCGCGGGGAACGACCTGGCGGGGCGCGCCACGCTCCAGCTGCTCCGGCGCGACGACATTCTGTCGCAGATCAGTTCGCCGATCTTCCGCATGGTGGTGGGGCTTCGCACGCACCCGGTGCAGTACGTCTTCAGCGCGGACTACCGGTTCTCCCTGGGCCGCGATCAGGACGCGCGCGTACTCGCCGGCGCCGGGCTCGTGTCGTTGTCCATTCTCAACGCGCCGCCATCGGGTCGTCCATGGTGATGGAGATTGACCGCGCGACAACCAAGACGCGCAAGACACGCTGCAGGGCAGGCGGGGCGGGCAGGGCAGGCAGGGCGGGCGGGGCAGGCAGGCCGGGCCCGGCAGGCAAGGCAGGCGCTCAGATTGTCTCAGCCGACAGGACCGCAGGCTCGCCGAGATTGAGCTTCGCGAGATCGCCCGACACGACGTCCAGATCGCCCACCACGAGTGTCGTGAGCCGCGCCGGATCCAGGTGCATCGCTGCGACGCGCGTAACCTCGTCTACCGTCACCTTCGCGATCTGTGGCACGAACTGCGCGAAGTAGTCGTCGGGCAGGTCGTAGAGCGCAATCTGCGTCAGCGCACGCGCCACGTGCTCCGCCGTCTCGAAGTTGCGGGCGTAACCCCTGGTCAACGCTGCCACGCCGAGCGCGAGTTCCTCGCGCGTCACCGGGCGCGGACCTCGGATCGCGGCGATTTCGCCGAGCGACTCCTCGATGGCGGGGCCGGTCGCGGCCGTCTGCACGCTGACGGTCAACGCGAAGGGCCCGGGCAGCCGCCGGAAATCGAACGACGTGCGCGCGCCATACGTAAAGCCCTTGTGTTCGCGCAGATTCAGGTTGATCCGGCTGACGAACTGTCCGCCGAGGACCATGTTCGCGGCCACGAGGGCGTGATAGTCCGGCGTGTCCCTGGCCACCGCGACATGGCCGATGCGCAATTCGGATTGCGGCGCCCCGGCGCGCGGCACGATGTTCAACCGCGGCGGCTGAGGGAGCGCCGTGGGGGCCGGCGCGCCGACCGACGCCGCGCCTTCCCATCCAGCGAACGCCTCCGCGGCCAGCCGTTCAATGGTTGCGTGATCGCAATCGCCCACCGCAATGAGCGTGGTCTCCGAGGGCTTCATCGCCGCGGTATGAAACCGGCGAACGTCGTCGACCGTCAGAGCCGTCAGCGATCGCTCGTCTCCGAGCGGCGTGTGCCCGTAGGGGTGAGAGCCGTACAACAGCCGCACGAACATGCGATCGGCAACCGACCCGGGCATGTCGCGAAGCTGCGTCAGCCGGTGCAGGCGCAGCTGCCGCACGCGCGCGAAGTCCGCGTCCGCCAGTGACGGACGCACTGCCATGTCCGCGAGCAGAGTCAACGCGGGACCGGCAAAACGATTCAGGACGGTGACGCTCAGCAGCGCCGCGTCCGACGCAATGTCCGAGTCGAGGTGCGCGCCGATGCGTTCCAGCTCTTCGTGCATCTGAATGGCCGACCGGCCGCCGCTGCCCTCGTCCAGCATGTCGAGTGTAATAGCCGCCAGGCCCTCCTGACCGGCAGGATCGTCGGCCGCGCCACGGCGCACCAGCACAATCAACGTGACAACCGGCACCGATGGATGTCCGACCGTCCAGACGCGCAGGCCGCTTGCGAGGACCGACTTCCGAATGGCCGGGAACGTGAACGGTCGGGCCGGACCGGGTTCGGGAAGCCGCGACCGATCGACGCTCACGAGACAACCGCCGGCGTTGAGCCGGGGATCGCCAGGCCTGTGCGCCCGCGCGGCACGATGCTCAGCGCGACGCGCCGCTCGTGGGCGAGGTATCGCCGCAGGATCGTCTGCATCGAATCGGGCGTGACCCGCTGGTAACGTGCGAGATCGCGGTCGAAGAACGCGGGATCGCCAACGAACGTGTTGTAGGCGTTCAACTGGTCGGACTTGCCGCCGAATCCTCCGACCGACTGGAGGCGAAACATGAACTGCGACTCGGTCTGCACCCGACCCCGCTCGATCTCGTCGGCGGTCGGGCCTTCAGCGGCCAATCTCGTCGTCTCTTCGATGATCGCGCGCTCGATCTCGTCGAGCGCATGCCCTGGCGTCGCCGTCGCGGCAACCTGCAGAAAGCCTCCGATTTCTCTGGAGTTCTGCGAGGCCGACACGTCCGTCGCCAGGCGCTCTTCGAACACGAGACGGCGATAGAGCCGCGAGGTCTTGCCGTTCGCCAGAATGTCCGCGGCAAGATCGAGCTCGGCGTCGCCCTCGGCGAACATCGCGGGCGACAACCACGCGATGTACACGCGCGGCAGCTCGACGCGATCCTCGAGCACCAGCCGCACATCGGCCGCGAGCGTCGGCCGTTCCGGCGCAACGGGCGCGACACGCGGGCCCGCGGGCAGATCCTCGAAATACCGCCTGGCCAGGGCGAGTGCCGCGTCCGAATCGATATCACCCGCGAGCGCCAACGACGCATTGGCCGGGTGATAGTAGGCGCTGAAGAAATCCCTCACGTCCTCGATGCGGGCGTCGTGCAGATCCGCGATTTCGCCGATGGTGGTCCAGTGATACGGATGGTCCGGCGGATAGATCGCCGCCAGCATCGCCATCGGCGCCAGGCCGTATGGACGATTCTCGTAGTTCTGCCGCCGTTCGTTCAGCACGACGTCGCGCTGGTTGGAGAATTTCGCGGGGGTGAGCGCCGGGAGCAGAAACCCCATCCGATCCGATTCCATCCAGAGCGCGAGATCCAGCGCCTCGGTCGGGACGACCTCCCAGTAGTTGGTCCGGTCGGCGTTGGTCGATCCGTTGAGCGCAGCGCCTGCACCCTGGAGCGGCTGAAAGTATCCCTTGTCGTGATGCTGCGATCCCTCGAACATCAGGTGCTCGAAGAGGTGCGCGAATCCGGTGCGGCCCGGCGTTTCGTTCTTCGATCCGACGTGATACCAGAGATTGACCGCGACAATCGGACAGGTGTGATCCTCGTGCAGCAGCACGTCCAGCCCGTTCTCGAGTGTGTGCTTGCTGAAGGAAATCGTCACCGGAAATTGCCGCACCTGGTCATCGCACCACCCTCAACGGAAACGTCGAGTCGTCGTCTCCCCGATTCCGCTGATAGCTGGCAATCGAAATCTGCGCCGCGGTCTGCTCGGCCACCGACATGAACGCGAGCGCCGCCGGCGAGTTCGGTTCACCAACGACGAGAGGAACCCCGGAATCGCCGCCTTCGCGAATCGGCTGGTAGATGGGAATGCGCCCGAGGAACGGCAGCTTGAGATCGGTGGCCATCTGCTCGCCGCCGCCTCGGCCGAAGATATCCGCCTCCTGGTGGCAGTGACGACAGACGAAGTAACTCATGTTCTCGATGACGCCGAGCGGCGGGATGTTCAGCTTCCGGTACATCGCCACCGCGCGCCGGCTGTCCGCGAGCGACACCTGCTGCGGCGTCGTCACGACGATCGCGCCAGCCACGGGTACCGTCTGACTCAGGCTGAGCGCCACATCACCGGTCCCGGGAGGCATGTCGATCACGAGATAGTCCAGGTCGACCCAGTTCACCTGCCGGAAGAACTGCTGCAGCACACCGTGCAGCATCGGGCCGCGCCAGATGATCGGCGCATCGTCTGCCGTCAGGAAGCCCATGGAGACCACCTGGAGACCGTATTTCTCCGCGGGCACGATCCGCTCGCCGTCCGTAATGAGCTGCGTCTTCATGCCGAGCATGATCGGGACGTTGGGACCGTAGATGTCGCCGTCGATCATGCCCACTTTGCTGCCGCACCGCGCGAGCGCGATGGCCAGGTTGACCGCCACGGTGGTCTTTCCGACGCCGCCCTTGCCGGCACCGACCGCGATGATGTTCTTCACGCCCGGCAAGGATTGACGTCCGCCGTCGCCGCCGGCCCCGTCGCGAACGCGTGCACTCATGTTCACGTCGACGCCGGTGACGCCTGGCACCTGCAGTACAGCGGTGCGCGCCTGATCACGCATCTGCTCTTTGACCGGACACGCGGGCGTCGTCAACTCAATGGTGAAGACCACCTCGCCGCCTGCAATCTTGAGATCCTTGATGAAGCCGAGTGCAACGATGTCCTGGTGGAGATCGGGATCCCGCACGACCTTCAGCGCACCGAGAACGGCTGATTCTTCGACCTGCATGGCTCAAGAATATCGGCTTTGAGTTACGAATAACAAGGATCTCGGCGCTATGATAGAGGAGAAGGCTCCTTCGTGAACATGAGGGTCCGCGCGTTCACCGCCGCCGTCGCAATTTCGGTCGGTGCCGAGGCCGCTCTGCACGCGCTCGCGGTGTCTTCGCCGATGCCGGCACGACGGGATGCCGACGATCCGTCCATCGTGCTCGCTGATGCACAGCGCCTGTTCTACACCGGGCGGTACGATGAAGCGGCCGCGCTGGCGCTCGAGCTGCGCGCCACCTCCACGAGCAATCTGGCCGCATACGAGCTGCGCTCCTCCGCTCTGCTCTTCCAGATTCGCAAAGCGCTCGGTGACCCTGCCGACAAGGAGAGGGCGCTCAAGGAATGCACGCTCTGCGCGGGATTCATCATCGCCTTTCGCGCGGACATCGACAGAGGCCGGACGCTGGCGCGCGATCGACTCAAGAACGACGAGCAGGATGAAGACGCGCGCTTCTTTCTCGGCAAGCTGAACCTGAACTACGTGTGGCTGCAACTGGGCACGCTCGGCCACAGGACCGGATGGGACGAGTACTGGGAGGCGCGGCATTCCCTTGATGCCGTGCTCAAGCGGAATCCGAATCACGTGCGGGGACGCGTCGCCCGCGCGTGGATTGACTACATCGTCGATACGAGGATGCCCTTTGGCACGGCGTGGCTCTTCGGCGGGGGCAATAAGAAGAAGGCCCTGAAGATGGTGCGCGAGGCGTCGCTCACGAACGCCGACTTCTTCGACCAGACGGAGGCCACCTTCGCGCTCTGGGAGATGCACGTCCGGGAGAAGAACTTCAAGGAAGCGGTCGTGGTCGCCCGCGACATCGCGCGGGACTTTCCCGAGAATCGCGACGTCGCCCGCTTTCTCGAAAAGCACGACTCCGCCGTCAAACCCTGACGGAGAGCAAACGGAGGAGGCGGAGGGATCTCCGTTACTCCGTTCCTCCGTGTGAAACCGTTGCCTCAAACTTCGAAGCGCCGCTTCGCGTCCTCGCGGAGCAGCGTGACGAGCGCATAGCAGCCGAGCGCGGTTCCGTACGGCAGCAGTATCAGGTCCACCGATCCCAGCATGAGGGCCGCGAGCCGCGACCAGCGAACGTGGCGGCGGAGGGGCAGACCCACCGCGATGTGGGCGATACCCCAGAGGATGGCGATGACGGCCAGCGTGGTGAACACGGCAGCCGTGAATCCCGCCGCGAACTGCCCGCCGCTGCCCGCCCTCGCCGCCGAGGCCATCAGCGCGAACGCTCCGACACCGAGGGCGAGCATCGACGTTCCGATGACCGCGGTCAGCGCCCCCCAGACCACGAAGAGAATGCCGACGAGTTCTATGTGGAGGACCATCGAGGACACTACAGCATCAGGGCTAAGGCCTAAGGGCTCAAGGGCTCAAGGGCTAGGGCTCGCCAAGGGTTTGCCGCGGACTTGTGCTATTGCAGCGCTCAGCCCTGCGCCCTTAGCCCTAGTGAGGATCACGCGGCGGGCCGCCCGACGGCCACGCGTACTTCGACGCGGACAGACGGCGCGTGCGGCGCGCGGACGCGAAAGCGGAAGCGTGTACCATCCGACACACCGGGAGGCACAGACAGCAGAACCCGACGCTGGATCGGCCTGTCGCCCGTGCCGCTGCACGACGCGCACGGCTCGGGCCACGTCTCACCGCGCCCGCCGCACCGCGCGCACGTCCCACGCAGCGGCACCTCGAGCGGCACCACGGTGCCCCGCGTGGCATCGCGGACCGAGAGCGACACTTCCGTCTTCAGGGCATCCGGCTCGATGGCTGCACCGAGAAACACGTCGCGCTCGCGCTCCACGAGCGGAGCCACGGGCGGAAAATCGACCGTAATTTCGTCGGCAAAGCACTCGTGGTCGGTGTGCACGACGCGCACCGGGTCCCAGATGGCGGCGAGCGGTGGCCGATGAAAGCGATCAAGGCTCACGTGGTCAGGTGTAGGCAGGCTTGTCCCGCCAAAGCAGTTCGTTTTGCGAAAGAGGAATCAGCGCGCGCCGATGGTGAGCAGGACTTCCTTGCGGAGGGTATCCTCGAACTCCTCGAACTTGAGCGCCGATTCGCACTCGTCGCACAGCACTTCGAGCACGGCAGGCCGGCTCTCTTCCGACACTTCAACACGGCCGTCCTCCAGATGGACGACGTGCATCTGCAGCGTCTTGACCTGAAAATTCCGGTCATTGCCACAACTAGGACAGGTCAACGTCACGAAAACTCCCCCCTGAGCCCCTTCCGGAGCATGATAAACCCTGATTCTATGTAATGGCTGGGGCGATACGCAACGAGAAATCGCCTGAAACTGGCCATTTCTCGCGAAATTGCGCTAAATCTGCTAAGTTGGGCGTCAAAATGACGTCAACGACAGGCGCGTACCAGATTCACACCGAAGCGCGCGGTCCGCATTGGATTTCGTGGGTCACACGCGGAAGCGATACCAAACCGGATCGCTCGGTCATCCTCATCGCGGCCAATCAGAAGGACGCGGAAGAGCGCGCGAGGCGCTGGGCCGAACAGACCCAGTATTAGATTCTTACATCCTCACATCCTCACATCCTTGGATTCTGGAGGTCCCCAGCCGGCAATCCGGTGGGGCGCCCCCACCCACCTGACTATCCGATTGCAGTCGCCCGACACTGTCTTCTGGGCCTCCTGGGCTACCACGAACAGACCCTGCAGCGAAGCCGGCAGCACCTCGCCCAAACTTCCGCGACCCATGCGACACCGGCCCTGTTGGACGGTCGCTGAAAGATACAGGCGATCCCTGGCGCGCGTGAGCGCCACATACAGGAGCCGCTTGGTTTCTTCACGCTCGCGCGCCTGGGCATCCTCGTCTGCCTCGGACTGATAGTCGGCCACCGCCACCGACGGATCGCCCGCCGCATCGGACGACACGCGGATCGGCGCGCGGGTATTCCCGGTGCCTCGCCCCAGATTCACCACGAAGACGATGGGAAACTCGAGCCCCTTCGCCGCGTGCACGGTCATCAGGCTGACGGCGTCTCTCGCATCAATCGCCGCATTCGACTCGTCGCCGACGGCCAGTTCGTCCAGGTGCTCGGCGACACGGGCGAGCGTGGCATACCCCCGATTCTGAAAGCGGCGAACCATGGCCCGCAGCTTCTTCAGATTCTCGCGCGCCTGCCGATGCCCCACCCCCTGCAGCTCCCACGTGTACGCCGTTTCGGCCAGGACCGACGACAGAAGTTCTGCCGGCGTCAGGTGATCCACCCATCCAATCCATCGTGGGACGGCCTCGCGCAGTCGCCCGAGCAGCCCACGGTCCTCCTCCCCGAGGCCCGCTGCCGCGTCGGGTTCCGAAGGTTCGATGATGGCGGCGGCCAGCCGTGGCGCCAACCGGGCGATCGCGCCATCCGACAGGCGGACAAGGCGCGACCGGAGCAGCGTCGTGGCCCGGAGATCCGATGCTGGATCCGCCAGGTACCGCAGGAGTGCCACGGCGTCCTGGACCTCGTCCGCTTTGAAGAACCCGAGGCCCTTATAGACGTAGGTGAGAATGCCGCGCCGACCGAGTGCCTTCTCGAACTCCCGATGACTGTCGCGGGACCGGAACAGAATGGCCACATCGGCCGGCTGCGCCGCCCTTCGCACGCCGGTCGCTCTATCACGCACGGTCGCATGCGACAGTAGCCGGGCGACCTCGCCGCTCACGCGCTCGGCTGCGTCACCGACGCTTTCCCCAACAATCAGCCCAACCGCCTGATCCTCGTCCGCGTCCGTTTCTTCCCCCGCCCCCCCCCCCCCCCCCCCCCCCCCCCCCCCCCCCCCCCCCCCCCCCCCCCCCCCCCCCCCCCCCCCCCCCCCCCCCCC
>JBGOTP010000037.1:0-22085 GCA_041476545.1 Vicinamibacteria bacterium
GCGATGAAGCCGTAGCCCGTGTCCAAGCCCTGGCCCTGCGAGTCATCGCTGAGCGCCTCGAGCATCGGGAAACTCCCGCTGAGTTTCTGAACGTCGCCTTCCAGGCCGCTTGAGCAACTGGCCATCCGCCAAGGCTCGTCGCCAAGCGAACAGGACTGAAGCCCGAGGATCTCTAGAGATCGAACCTCCCACCGGCCGGTTCTCCAGCTGTCAACCGTTTCGCGCTGAGCCGCAGCGCTAAGGATTCTTTCCTCGCGCGCTGTCGGCTCCAGCGCGAGTTTTAGACCGCATTCAATCGGCACCAGGCAATTCCAGCCAACGACCGCCGGACCAGTACCAGACCGACGACCCTTTTTCAACAAAGAGATCGTTGATCCCTTCGTGTGTCACGCGAGGCAACCGTGCGTCACCACGCCCGTGCGCTCGGATGTATTCGGCGGTAGCCGCAACGATCTCCCGGGAGTACCCAACTACACCAGGGCCAACGACTTGAAGGAATGTGAGATCGGAATGACTTGCTAGTTCCTCCACCGACACGACCGACCCGCCCCGGAAGACCAAGATCGAGGAAGCCCGCTTGATGGAACACAACACGGCCCAATCCGTCTGCGCGACGGAAGTGAACCGGCCGCTGATGACATTACCCGGGCGCCTCGCCGTGTGCGCTTGCGGGATTGTACATTTGCGCTTTTCCAGGTCCTGACGGATCGCCGTGGGCAGGCTCGGGAACGCCGACGGAGGTAGCCGCTTCGTTTCGAAATCGGCTTTTTCCCAGTCTTGTGCGGAAGCACTTAGGCAGAGGCCGAGCGAAGCAACGAGGAGCAGCTTCATGCGCATGTTCAACACTACTGCGGTCTAACACGTATTCGACGAAACTAGATGAACCGATATTGCGATGACGGCCGCAGTGTAGCGGGGCGAACGCGATCTACCGGCTCATTGTGAATGCGCCATTGGTGAACGGCCCCTCACAGGAATCGGCGCCGGAATAGGTGGCGGCGATTCTGTTGCGCGTGATGTCGGCCGCGGTTGCATTGATGGTCACGCTGCAGATCGGGGTCGGGACGTCGCCACCGGCGGGAAAGAGCATGGTATTTTGATCTTATGACACGACGCGCACGTACCGTCCGTGACATCGACAGCCCCGGTGGTCGCCGTTCCAAACACCGTATTCCCTGATTGCGCGAGGGCCCACGTCAGGACGTCGCGACCTTGCGAGTCCGCTCCCGTTCCAACCCATGTGCCGCTGAGGCTGAGCGGAGCCGGATTCGGCGCGACGGGCGACTCGACGCAGCCGCACGCCACCCCCGCGGCGAGAGATCCCAGGACGAGTGCGCGGACTGGATTCATCTTCTCGATTACCCAATTCCCCGATTACCCATTCCCCGATTCAGTAGAGGAGAAACCCCTCGCGCACGCGGTTGAATTCCGCCACGGCCGTGCCCCACGAGTGCGCGATCGCCGCGGCCGGCACCCCGGCCTCGATCTGCTCCCGCAGTTCGGATGATCCCGCGAGGATGTCGAAGGGCAGCTTCGTGTGCTCGTACTCGTACGGCGGATCGCGCCAGCGGAAGTGATCTGCGTCCGCCGCGCGAAAGGCGGCGACGAGGGCGACACCGGTCTCGGCGGGCCGGAACGCCACTCGGTCGGTCACGTGAATCTGACAACCACCGCACGTCTCCTTCGCGTGTTTGTGGAATGTCGGCTCGAAGACTGCGGGTCTGAAGTACACGCCGGGAAGATCGAGCCGGTTCAGGTCTTCCGCGAATCGCTCGGCCACGATCCCCGGTG
This sequence comes from Vicinamibacteria bacterium, assembly GCA_041476545.1. GTDB lineage: Bacteria > Acidobacteriota > Vicinamibacteria > Vicinamibacterales > CAVVIG01 > JBGOTP01. The sequence continues at coordinate 1,792 of JBGOTP010000037.1, forward strand.
CACCGACGATCTCGAATGGCCGCGTGGTGCCGCGTCCCTCCGATACGCTGGTGCCTTCGAAGAGGACGGTGCCCGGATACACGATGGCCGAGTCGAGCGTCGGGATGTTCGGCGATGGCATCACCCACGGCGTCTGCGCTTCGTCGTGATACATCTCCCGCCGCCACCCTCGCATCGCCACCACCTCGAGATCGGCGCCGATGGCGAAGTGTTCGTTGAAGAGCCTGGCCATCTCGCCGATCGTCATGCCGTGTCGCATCGGAATTGGATAGAGGCCGACAAACGACTCGAATCCGCGGACGAGCATCGGGCCTTCGACGTCCACGCCGCCGATTGGGTTCGGCCGGTCGCAGACGATGACCTTCAGGCCATGCGTGCGCGCGGCGACCAGACAGTTCGCCATCGTGTAGATGTAGGTGTAGATGCGGGTCCCCACATCCTGCAGATCGATAACGAGCTCGTCCAGGCCGCTCAGCATCTCGGCCGTCGGTTCGCGCGTGTCGCTGTACAGCGAGTACACGGGGACGCGGCGGAGATCGTCGCTGCCGTGCCCGGTTTCGATCATGTTCTCCTGCACGTCCGAGCGGAACCCGTGTTGCGGGCCGAAGAGGGCCGCGAGCCGCGCCCGCGGGTGCGACCCAAGGCGATCGGCAATATGACCGAACGCGTGGTCCACGGAGGCGGGGTTGCAGACTACCCCGACGCGCTTGCCGTCGAGATCGTTCGAGGCCAGCAGGACTTCGGAGCCGAGCGTGACGCGCATGGGCCTGCGATTATTTCACACGAACGCGTCGGCTCATTTCCGAAAGATCTTCCGATACCCGCCCGCCACGAGTGCGGAGACGTCTGCCATGATGCGCGGCAGGCGCAGGCCACCCGGGTACGCCAGATAGTGCGGCTCCCAGATCGGATTGAACCTGTCCTTGTACGCGCGCAGTCCCTGGAAGCCGTAGACGGATTCGCCGTGCTCGTACATGAACGAGCCGAGCCGGTTCCAGAGCGAGGCCAGAGGCGAGTCCTCAAAGCCGGACAAGGGCGCCATGCCCAACCCGAACCGGGCATACCCCTGCTCCTTGCCCCACGTCATCATGTGGACGAAGAGCGCTTCCATGGCGCTATTGGGCGCGTCGCGGTGATACCGCATCAGATCGATCGACAGGTCTCCGTGTTGCGCGCCGGCCCAGATGTTCGCGAAGGCCACGATGTGGCCGCCGCGCTCGATCACGGCGACGGGAAACCGTGAGACGTAGGCCTCATCGAAGAACCCGAGCGAGAACCCTTTTTCCGCGCTCGCCTTGGCTGTGAGCCAGTCGTCGGACACCGCGCGGAGCTGGTTCATGATCGCGGGGACGCCTGCCGGATCGACGATGCGAAATGTGCCGCCGTCCTTTTCCAGGCGGCGAACCACCTGGCGGTATTTGGATGCGTGACTACCCTCCAGTGTGAACGTCGTCAGGTTCACCTTCGCTTCCTCGCCCAGTTTGACGAACGTCATGCCGAAGTCGGCATACCGATGCAGATGGACCTGGCCAATCTCGTAGAAGACCGGCACGCCACCGAAGTCGTCGCACCGCTCGAGGAAGACGCGGATGAGATCATTGAGCCGATCGTCTGGTCCAACCGGATCGCCCAGCGCGACCCACGTGCGCCCCTGCACGCCGTACATGACAAACGCGGTGCGATCGTCGTTGAACAGCAGCGCCTTGTCCCGGAGATAGACCAAGTACGGGAATGTCGCCGTTTGCGCGGCGATGATCCGGCCCGCATCCTCCATGTCGGCATCGTCTGGGGACGGTGCCTCGTGAGGGGCGTACCCGATCAAGCGGGCGAGTCCAAACAGCAGGAGGACCATCGCCGCGCCGACCGAGGCTCGGAGAAATCGTGACGCTTCACCCTGGACCTCGAATTGCCACCAGAGCTCGTGCGAGTAGGCCACGTGCTTGAAGGCGAACAGCCCCAGCCACACGGACGCGCCCAGCGCGCCGGCCAGCGCGGCAATCCATGCCGCGGAGAAGCGTGTGTCGAAAAAGGCGGCGCGGCGATCGAACGCCGGCCGCGCACGCCGCAACACCACGAAGACCAGCAGCAGGAGCGCCGCTTCTTCGTACCCGAGCCCCTTCAGCAACGTTGCCGCCATGCCCGTGACGATGGTGATGGAGGTCAGGTAGTACGCCGCATCGAGGCGACGCGCCAGTCCTTGCGACAGAATCAGCAGCGCCGCGCCGGCCACGCTGCTGAGGAAGTGTGAGGCCTCGATCACACTGGACGGCAGCGCTCGACTGAGCAGTTCGAGCCGTCCTGTGGCCGCAGGCGTGGCGCCCGAGAAGAGCAACACCAGCCCGGCGAGAAACGTGAAGATAGCCAGCACGCGCGGCGCGAGCTGCTCCGTCAGTTGACCGAGTACGGCGCTGACGCGAGCGGCCTGGGCGCGGCGCTGTCGCACTTCATCGGTGACCAGTCCAATGAGCGCGACGGCCAGCGGCAGCAGGTAATACACGGCGCGGTACACGACGAGAGCCGGAAGCAACTCCCCTGACGGCAGGTACGGCTTGAGGAGCAGGACCATCAGTCCTTCGAACACGCCGACGCCGCCGGGGACATGACTGGCCATCCCCAGCAGAATTGCGATGATGAACGCGCCGAGGAACTGGAGAAAGGACAGGGCACTTGGCGGCAACAGCACGTACAGGACGGCGCCGGCCAGCGACCATTCGACGACCGACATCAGCGCCTGCCCCACGGCGATTGTCGGCGCCGGCAGTCGCAGCTCGAAGCGCCGGACGCGCAGCGGTCGCGTACGCAGCACGGTCGAGAGCAGATAGGCCGGCGGCGTCAGCATCAGAACCCACGCGGCCGGGATCAGCAGTCCCTGGAGCCATTGGCCGGGCAGTTCACGCGTCGCAGCCACGGGACTGACCACGAGGCTCAGGCCCCCCAATCCCAACAGACCCAGCCAGAATGTCACCGAGTACGAAAAAACAATCCGCGAGAGTTCTTCGGCCGTGACACCCCATCGCGTATAGAAGCGATACCGCACCGAGGCGCCGGATAACATGGCGAAGCCGACGTTGTTGGAAATCGCGTACGCCAGGAACGAAGCGAGCGCGATGTGCGCGCGCGGAAGAGTCTTGCCGATGTAGGCGAACGCCAGCAGGTCGTAACCGGTCAGCGCCGCGTAGTTGAGGGCCGTGAGCGCCAGGGCGAAGCCCAGCTGCCTGGGCGGCGTGCGGAGTACGTCAGCCTTGAGATCGTGCCAGCTGACTGTGCGCAACTCGACGCGCAGCACCTCGAGGGCGACGAGGAACAGCACGAGACCGATGACGACCGGGATCGTCCGGCGCAGTTTTTCAGACAGCGGGAACCCGCGCTTTCAAGCCTGTCACCGCTGCGCGTTCTGCTTCACCCACTCGACCGCTTCGACGAGGCGGCGATCGAATTCCGCCAGGTTGTCGCTGAACCGATGGTCCACCGCGGGAACGACCCAGAGTTTCCTGGGCTCCTGCAGACCGTCGAACAGCTTCTGTACGTCGGCTACACTGAAAAATTCGTCGTGCGTCGAGTGGATGACTCCGAGTGGAACTGGCGCCACCTTGCCAATCAGGTCCGAGGTGCGGAATGTCGGCTCGTTCGGCACGCCGTGAGTCACGTAGATGAGAGAATCCCTCCAGCGCCAGCCCAGTTCGCTGAGGTCCGGAAGTCCCAGTCCGATGACGCCAGCGATGGCGGCTTTCGTCTGAGGATCGGTTGCCGCGAGCACGGACAACCCGGCTCCTTCCGACACGCCAATCAGGATCGGTTTCCCGTGCGTCGCCTGTGCCGCGAAGTCGGCCATCACGCGGTAGTCCCCTGGCTCGTCCTCGACGTGCAGGGTGGTCTTCGCCGACGTGAAGCTCTCCAGATACGCCTTCACGTCGAGCCCGACGACGAAGAAGCCTTTTGCCGCCAGGACGTCGGCGACATGCGGAGCCAGACGCATCCAGCCACCATCGCTGCTCGAAACGACAATCGGATCGCCGCCCCTTGGGCCGAATGTTCGTAGGACCTGATTCCTTCCTCGTATGTTCAGAGTGGTGGCGCCCTGGGCCCGCGCCGTGGACGCAGTCCAGCAGGCGACGAACGCGACCACGGTGGCCACCACGTACCAAACTCGCGAGCGGCGCCGATACCGACGATCCATCCTGACCATCCTAACCAATTTCCGCGTGTTCCACGTTCACATTGGCACACGCTCCGGTCCGTGACTTGCTTGTGCCTCCCTGCATTGGTATGCTACGCGCTTCTGGTGGTGAGCCCCGCCTGCTTTGCCCGCGCCGAGAGCCGATCGAGCCTCAGTCCCGACTCGTTCTCTCCTCACGCTCCTGCTTAGCCGACGGGTTGCCATGTCCGGGGAATCGCCTTCGGCCCGAACTTCAGTGGAACGGGTTGATGCGGGCCCGACCTCCGGTCGGGCGTGACCACGGAAAGCACGGAAACAGCGGCCGCCGGCGAGTGACGGTACGCGAGCGAGGAGACGGTATGGGTCGAAGGCTTTACGTGGGGAATTTGCCGTACACGACGGGGGAAACGGAACTGCAGGAGCTCTTCAGCAAGGCGGGCAACGTCGAGTCGGTCCGCGTGATGCGCGACGCCGCCACCGGACGCGCACGGGGTTTCGCGTTCGTCGAGATGTCGACCGACGAGGAAGCGCAGAAGGCGGCGAGCGAGTTCAATCAGTTCCAGATGGGCGGCCGGAGTCTCACGGTGAACGAGGCGCGACCCAAGCCCGAGGGCGGCTTTGGCGGCGGTGGTGGGTTCGGCGGCGGCGGCGGCAATAATCGCGGCGGAGGCGGGGGCGGCGGACGCCGCGAGCCACGTTGGTAGCGCGATGAAAGCCTGGACCAAAGGCGACCGTGTTTCCCAGCCCACCTACGGGTCAGGCACGCTCGTTGAAGTCAACGAGCACCACACCGTGATTGACTTCGACGAGCACGGCCGGCGCGTGTTTGCGACCCGTCTGGTGGTTTTGCAGACGACAAACGAGCCGGCTCCGGCAAAGGCCGCGAGGAAGCGGGCCGCGAAGGCCAAGCCGAAGGATGCCGCGCCGAAGGAACCCAAGGACGCAAAGGAAGCGAAGACCAAAACCGCGAAGGCCGCAAAGGCATAATCCTGGGCCGCTTCGCCACGAGAGGGACAAGCCATGGCCCAGGTTTCGATGACGGTCAACGGAAAGGTCCGCAGAGGGACCGTTGACCCGCGCGTGCTCCTCGTTCACTTCCTCCGCGAACAACTGCGTCTGACCGGCACCCACATCGGCTGCGACACCACGCAGTGCGGCGCCTGCACGGTTCTCCTCGACGGCCGCAGCGCGAAGTCCTGCACGGTCTTCGCGGTCCAGGCCGACGGATCAACGATCACCACGATCGAGGGTCTGGCCGTGAACGATCAACTGCATCCGTTGCAGAAGGGCTTCTGGGAAGAGCACGGCCTTCAGTGCGGCTACTGCACGCCGGGCATGATCATGGCGGCCGTGACGCTGCTGAAGGACAACCCGAAGCCGTCGGAGAGAGAGATCCGCGAAGGTCTCTCCGGCAACTTGTGCCGCTGCACCGGCTACCAGCACATCGTCAACGCCATTCAGTACGCCGCGGACAAGGGGTAAGCCATGGCCACGTCTCCCGTATTGCCGAAGCTCGTGGGCCAACGCGTCAAACGACGCGAGGATCCCCGTCTCATTCAGGGTCGGGGCACCTACGTCGACGACATCGCGCTCGTCGGCATGCAGCACATCGCGTTCAAGCGAAGCGATGTGGCGCATGGACGCATCCGCTCCATCGACACGAGTGCCGCACAGGCGATGGACGGTGTCGAAGGCGTATTCACCGGCGCCGAGATCGCCGAATTCCTGGCGCCCATGCCGATCGGCACGCCGTTCCCGTCGCCAGATCATCGTGCGGTCGCCGTGGACACCGTCCGTTACGGCGGCGAGCCGGTCGCCGTTGTCGTCGCGCGCGATCGGTACGTCGCTCGAGATGCGGCTGACGCGATCGTCGTGTCGTACGACACGCTTCCGGCCGTGGTCGATCTCGAGCTGGCGATGACCGGGAAGCCGACGGTCATTCATCCCGCATTCGCGAACAACCTGGCCGTGGCGCTGGTGCCGAGCGGCACCGGCGTGAGCGCCTCCGGCACCGTCGACGACTCTGCCATCGACGCGGCGTTCGCGAAGGCCGAGGTCGTCATCTCGCAGCGCATGGTGAACCAGCGCCTTGCGCCGTCGGCCATGGAGCCGAGAGGGGTCGTCGCGCATTACGAGCCCGGCAAGGGGACGATGACCATCTGGTCGTCCACGCAGAACCCGCACATCCTGCGGACGTTCATCGCCGCCATGACCGGACTCGGCCAGGATCAGGTCCGGGCGATCGCTCCCGAAGTGGGTGGCGGCTTTGGCGCCAAGATCAACATCTACGGGGAAGAGTACGTCGCGGCCGCGATTTCCAAGCGTCTCGGCATTCCCGTGAAGTGGGCGGAAGACCGCTCGGAAGCCTTTGTCGCCACGACGCACGGTCGCGACATCCTCGGCTACGTGGACCTGGCGGCGAAACGCGACGGTACGGTACTCGGCCTGAAGCTTCGGCTCATCGCCGACGTCGGCGCCTACAACATGCTTCTCACGGCTGCCATCCCGACGCTGACCATGCTCATGGCGAACGCGACCTACAACATTCCCGCGATCCGCACCACGCTCACCGAGGTGTTCACCAACAAGACGCCGACCGATGCCTATCGAGGCGCCGGCCGTCCCGAAGCGACGTACTTCGTTGAGCGCGCCATGGACATACTCGCACGCGAATTGAAGATGGATCCGGCGGAGCTTCGCCGGAAGAACTTCATCCAGCCGCACCAGTTTCCGTTTGCCACGCAGATGGGCGCGGTGTACGACTCCGGCGATTACGAGAAGGCGCTCGACCTCGCTCTGAAGAACGCCAAATGGGAGCACTTGAAAACTGAACGCGACGCCGCTCGCGCGCAAGGCCGGCTGGTGGGTCTGGGACTGGCGATGTACGTGGAGGTGTGCGGCATCGGGCCGTCCGCCTCGTTGCCGACCGGCGGCTGGGAGCACTCGCAGGTGACGATCGAGCGCGACGGCCGGATCAGCGCCACGACCGGCGCCTCACCGCACGGGCAAGGCAACGAAACAACCTTCGCGCAGATGCTCGCGGACCAGTTCGGCGTGCCGCTCGAACACATCACGATTCTTCACGGCGACACCGGCGTCGTGAAGCAGGGCATCGGCACCTTCGGCAGTCGCTCACAGGCCGTGGGCGGAACGGCCCTGCACATGGCCGGCGCCAAGGTGAAGACAAAAATGGCGAAGTTTGCCGCCGCGCTCCTCGAAGCGCACGAGGACGATCTGGTGTTCGAGAACGGCACCATCTCGGTGAAGGGATCGCCGGCATCCGGAAAATCGTTCGCGAGCGTGGCCGGGTTTGCGTACAGGCCGGTCCCGCTCCCCGATGGTCTGGAGCCCGGCTTGAGCGACGAGGCGTTCTTTGAGCCGACGAACAACACGTACCCGTTCGGCTGTCATATCTCGATGATCGAGATCGATCGTCAGACGGGCGAGCCCACGCTCCTCAAGCTCGTGGCGGTGGACGATGCGGGACATCTCATCAACCCGCTCATCGTCGAAGGTCAGATTCACGGCGGCCTCGCCCAGGGCATCGGGCAGGCCATGATTGAAGAAGTGGTCTACAACGAAGACGGTCAGCTGCTGACCGGCTCGTTCATGGACTACGCGATCGCGCGCGCCACCGACTTCCCGCGCTTCGAGCTCGACGCCACCGTGACACCGACGCCTGTCAATCCGCTCGGCGCGAAAGGCGTCGGCGAAGCTGGCACTCTCGGCTCGACCCCGAGCGTCGTGGCCGCGGCCGTCGACGCGCTCAGTGAGTTCGGCGTCAAGCACATCGACATGATGCTTCGTCCAGAAAAGCTGTGGCGCATTATCAAGGACGGGCAGAAAAGCCCGACACGCCAGGGGGGCCGGTCATGATCCCGACGCCATTCGAGTACAGCAGGGCGGCATCGCTGGACGATGCGATCGAGAAGCTGCGCGCGACCAACGGCGATGGGAAGTTCCTGGCCGGCGGTCACAGTCTGGTTCCGCTCATGAAGCTTCGTTTGAGCGAGCCGAAGATCCTGATCGACATCGCACGCATTCCAGGCCTGTCCGGTATCAGCAGGAAAGACACGAAGATCGAAATCAAGGCCGGCACCGTCCATCATGATGTGGCCTCCTCCGCGCTATTGCGTGAGGTGTGCCCCGTCGTGGCCGAGGCCGCGGCGGAGATTGGCGATCCGCAGGTGCGCAATCGCGGCACGCTCGGCGGCAGTCTGGCCCACGCCGATCCCGCGGCCGACTATCCAGCGGTCGTGCTGGCGCTCGACGCGGATATCCATGTGAAGGGTCCGAAGGGCTGGCGGGTGGTGAAGGCGCACGACTTCTTCCAGGGTCTGTTGACCGTTGACCTGGCCGCCGGCGAAATCATCGCCGGCGTGCAGTTCACTCCCGTGAAGTCGGCTGCGTACGCCAAGCTCCATCAACGGGCATCGCACTTCGCCATCGTCGGCGTGGCGGCCTCGCTGGACGTGAAGAACGGTGTGATTCAGTCGGCCCGAATCGGACTGACCGGCGCAAGCTCGCACGCGATTCGCCTCAGGAACGTGGAGGAGGCGATTGCCGGGAAGGCGGCGTCGGTCAGCAGCGTGGAGGCAGCCGCCCGGCTTGCCGGCGCCAACGTCCAGGACGTCAACTCCGACATCCATGCCAGCGAGGAGTATCGGCGCGCGATGATTCCGGTCTTCGCTGAACGCGCCTTGAAGCGGGCGCTCGCCCGGGTGAGCTAAGCAGCTCTCAGCTTTCAGCCGTCAGCTCTCGGCCGAGCATCGCTGACAGCTGAAAGCCGACAGCCGTTAGCTCGCCTTTGACTGCAGGCACGCGAAGAATCGATCGAGCATCATCTTCGCCACGCCACCGATGAGCCGCTGACCGACCCGCGCGATCGGACCGCCGGTCTGCACCGTCGCTGTCACATCCACAGCGGTCGTCGTTCCTTCCGTCCGGAGGGCGATTGCTGAACTGCCCTTCACGAATCCAGGCCGTCCCTGTCCTTCCACCACGAGACGGTACGACGTGTCGGGGATCATGTCTGTGAGTACAACCGTGCCGTTGTAGGTGCCTGTGATGGCGGCGAGGCCGACGGTCAGCGTGACGTTGTAGCGGTCGTTGCCATCCGGCTCGAATCGTTCGCATCCCGGAATGCACGATGAGAGCACCGCTGGATCCATGAGCAGCGCCCACACGCGATCCGGCGGAGCATTGAACGTGTATGAGCCTGAGATCTCCACGAGTCGCTGCTTTTCCTCTTTTTCCGTGTCCTTGGTACTGCGGTTCTCTGCCGGTCAGGCGAGCGAGTTCAAGTGTATCGCCAGGTCCGCGAGATTGGTCAACGTGCGCGCCGGCAGGAAGTTGTCCACAAACGGCAGCGCCGCCTGGAGTCCGCGGGTCAGGGGCGCGTAGTCGGCCGTGCCGATGAGAGGGTTCAGCCAGATCAGCCGATGGCAGCTTCTCTGGAGCCTCGCAATCTGATCGCCGAGCTCCTCCGGATCTCCGCGATCCCAGCCGTCGGAGATGAGCAGGACGACGGGCGCACCGTGCAGGACGCGACGGCCCCATCGCTGATGGAACTCCTTGACGGCCCGGCCGATCCGCGTCCCTCCCGACCAGTCCGTCACCGACCGCGACACCGCCGCGAGGGCGTCGTCGGGCCGCCTGCTGCGGAGGTGCCTCGTAATTCGCGTGAGCTCGGTGGAGAAGAGGAACGTCTCGACCCGATGGTGCCGTCCGGTCACGGCATGCGCGAAATGCAGGAGCATGCGCGAGTAGCGCTCCATGGATCCACTCACGTCGCAGAGCAGCACGAGAGTCCGGGGGCGTATGCGTCGTGTCCGCCGCGGCAGCTTCACCACATCGCCGCCGGTGCGCAGGCTCCCGGCGATCGCGCGCCGAAGATCGACTCGCGGACCGCGTCCGCCGACCCACCGCCGTGTTCGACGCTCTCCGGGACGCCAGACGAGGCGAGACAGCGCGGCGCTGGCGTCCGCCATTTCGTCGCTCGTGAATGCGGCGAAATCCTTGGTGGCGAGACCGCGCCGATCGCTCCACGTCTTGAAACGCCCGTCCGCAGCGGACCGATCGCCTTCTGCCTGGTCGGATCCGGCAGCCGCGCCGATCTCGTCGGGCGCGGCAACCTCGTCGATCTCAACACTCGACACACGCCAGTCGTCGGATCGCGAATGGCTTCGGGCGTCTGTCTCGTGGTGTTCGCGCCAGAAGGCGGCGAACGCCCGGTCGAAGATCGCGATCTGATCCTGCCGATGGACAAGAAGCGCGCGGCACGTGTAATAGACCTCGTCGCGTGCGCCGAGGTTCACGTGGCCGAGCGCCTCGACAACGTCCAGCACTCGCCCGGGGTGGGTGTCGACCCCGGCGCGCCGCAGGACGCGGCCGAAGATCAGCAGGTTGTCGAGCAAACGGGACATGGTTTACAGGCGCGCAATCGCGCGACCGAGCAGCTCCGCCGCCCGGACGCCGCGGAGCGCCTCGAGATCTTCCTTCGCCTTCAGCACGACGCCGAGTGTCTCGTCGATCGCCTCCGCATCGAGCGTGTCGCGGTCGAGCGCCACGAGCGCGGTCACCCAATCGATGGTCTCCGACACACCGGGCACTTTGTATAGATCCGCGGATCGCAGCTCCTGCGCCATCGCCGTCACGCGTTCCGTCAGTCGCGCCGACGCACCGGGCACGTGGTTGCGGACGATGGCCAGTTCCTTGTCGAACGACGGATAGTCAATCCACTGATAGAGACACCGGCGTTTGAGCGCGTCGTGCACTTCGCGCGTGCGATTGGATGTGAGGATGACGAGCGGCGGCTCCTTGGCCCGCACGGTCCCGAATTCCGGAATCGTAATCTGGAATTCGGCCAGCAGCTCGAGAAGAAAGCCTTCGAATTCCTCGTCGGCGCGATCGATTTCGTCGATGAGCAGGACGGCCGGACGCGATCGCAGCGGGTCGATCGCCTGCAGCAGCGGGCGCTTGATGAGAAAGGCCTCGCTGTAGAGTTCGCGCCTCGCGCCCTCCCGATCGAGCGTCCGCGTGGCATCGAGTATCCGCAGTTCGAGGAGCTGGCGCGCGTAGTCCCACTCGTACAGCGCGTGACCGACGTCGAGACCCTCGTAGCATTGGAGGCGAATCAGGTCGGTACCGAGCGCGGCCGCCATCGCTCCGGCCAGCGCCGTCTTGCCCACGCCGGCCTCGCCCTCGAGAAAGAGCGGGCGCTTGAGGCGCAGCGCCAGAAACAGCGAGACGGCCAGGCCACGATCCGCCACGTAATGCTGGCCGGCGAGGCGATGCTGGAGGTCAGAGATGGAGAGGGGGACCATGGCGATGACCTCTGCCGTCTCCCGCTACTTCCCGACGACGAGGATCGAGAACGAATCGGGCACCAACTGGCCTCGTCCACGCCCACCGGCCGGCGGCGGCGTGTACTCGGCACCTATCAACAGGATATGGTTCGTCTTGGTGTCGAGCGTCAGCGTCTTGGCGCTGGGCATCGTCTTGACGGTTTGCTCCACCACAAAACTGGTCGGGCTGTTCTCCTTGACGACTGTCAGCGTGCCATCGCGCTGGGAACTGAAGGCTTCCATCGTGGCCGGGTTGAAGACCGCCCCATCCACGCCCGCGCCGATCGGCAGGCTTGCGAGAATCTTCCCATCGTCGGCATTCACGATCACCATCGTGGGCGGTTCGGCGCCGGCCGCGAACAGGATGTGGTTCTTCACGTCAAAACCGAGTCCCGCGGGCGCGCCGCCCTTCCCGGCCAGATCGTAGTGGGCCGTCACCTTCATCGTCTTGGCGTCGACGACGGCGATATTGCTCTTGTCCTCGAGGTCGACGTAGATGTGGCCTTTGCTGTCGGTCACGGCCTGCTCCGGTTGCCCGCCGAGATCGAGCGTGCCGACGACGGTGCCATCGACCGCGTTGATTACGGTCGCATTCGGCGCGGCGTGACTAAACACCCAGACTCGTTCGTTGAACGGATCGAACAAGATGCCGTCCGGGTTACCCTGAACGTCGATCGTCTTCAGCGTCGCCAGCGTCTTGGTGTCCCACATCGCTACCGGCTTGCTGCTGGAGAAGCCGTGGCCGGACCTCGGGTCGACCGCGGCACCTCGTGCGCTGACGTTGGGGATTTCACCCGCCGGCTCGAGCGTATCGAGGTTGAAGACCGTGATGCGGGCCCCAGTCCCGGTCCGCGGAATGTACAACCGGCGGCCGTCGACGTCCGCGTACACGTAGTCGAAGGTCCCGACACCGCCCACTTTCGCGGTCTTGAGGACCTTGTAGGGTCCGGCGGCGGGCGCCTGCTGCGCCACACCCGCGGACACGGTCAACGCGATCCCAACAGCCACAACGAAACACAACTGCCGCATGACATTTCTCCTTTTCACTTCGGTGACACGAACGTGCGACGGTCGGCCAGGTAGTAGTGCACCGCCGGCGTGATGACGAGCGACAGGATCATCGACGCGAGGATCCCGCCAATGACGGCAATGGCGAGCGGCTGCAGCATTTGTGAGCCCGCTCCAAGCGCGAGGGCGAGCGGGATCATGCCGGCGACCGTCGCGAGCGCGGTCATCATGATTGGACGCAGCCGGCGCTCGCCGGCGCGGACCATGCTCTCCTCCGGCGACAACCCCTCGGCCCGGTAACGTTGATCGGCATCGAGCAGCAGGATGCCGTTCTTGGCGACGATCCCAATCACCATGATCACGCCCATGAACGACGACAGGTTGAACGTGGTTCTGGTCAGGAGCAGCGCGACGAACACGCCGGAGGTCGACAGAATCGCGGACGCCACGACGGCCACCGGCGCCGCGAATCCCCCGAACTCGAACAGCAGCACGATGAAGACCAGCAGGATCGCCAGGATGAGCACGATCAGGAGATCGTGGAACGACTGCTGCTGTTCTTCGTAGGCTCCGCCGTACGCCACACGAATCGTCGACGGCAGATGGAGGTCGGCGATCGCGCGCTGCGCGGCGGCCACGCCGGTTCCCAGATCGACGCCTTCGAGTCTCGCGGTGACGGTCACGTCGCGCTGCAGGTTTTCCCGGCGCACCTCGGTCTGGCCGGGGATGTCGTTCACCTTCGCGAGCGATCCCAGCGTCGCCGTCCGGCCGCTCGAGCTCACGAGCAGCGTGTTCTTGATGGCGTCGACCGACGCGCGCGTGGATGCCGGAAAGCGAACGCGGATCGTGTACGCCCGATCGTTCATCACGACCGGCGTCGGCGCCGGTTCTCCCTGCATGATGGCGCTCGCGTCGACTTCGACTTCCTGCGCCGTGAAACCCGCTCGCGCCGCCACGGCCGGCTCCACCGTGAACATCGTGGCCGGCCCGCTGATCGTGTTCTCGATCCCATCGAGCACGTCGACGACGCCTGGGATCTTCTTGATCGCGTCGCCCACGCGTGGTGCCCACTTCTCGAGAAGCGCCGGATCCTCAGAGAACAATTTGATCGCGATCGGCTCGGGTGCGCTCGTGAGGTCCCCGATCATGTCCTGCAACAGTTGCACGAATTCGACATCGAGCGTCGGCTCGCGGGTCTTGATCTTCTCTCGCACGTCGCTGACGACCGCGTCTGACGATCGGCTCCGATCGCGCTTGAGTTTGACGGCGATGTCGCCCCGGTTCGCCTCGGTGACGGTCGCCAGTCCGAGTTCGAGTCCTGTGCGTCTCGACGTGCTCTCAACTTCCGGCGTCGCTCGGAGAATCTGTTCGACTTCCGTAATCACCCGATTCGTCTCGGCGAGTGAGGCTCCCGCAGGCGTCAGGTAGTCGACGATGAATCCGCCTTCGTCCATGGCCGGCAGCAGATCCGAACCGAGATTCGCGTACGCGAAGTAGGCCCCGACCATCACCAGCACGCTGGCCGCCACGAGCATGATCGGCCGCTTCAGCGTGCCGCGAAGAACACGTTCGTACACGGCCATCACCCGCGGCGGCACGCCGCTGTGATCGGTGGTGTCTTTCGATGCTCGCTTCCGGATGAAGTAGTGGCTGAGCGTCGGCGTCCACGTAAGCGCCAGTGCCAGCGAGGTCAGCAGCGCCGTCGCGACGGTCATCGCGAGCGCCCGGAAGAAAGTGCCGGTCACGCCCGTGATCGAGATGAGCGGCAGAAACACCACGATCGGCGTAATCGTCGAACCGATGAGAGGCACGCGGATCTCCACGAGCGCGCTCTGGATCGCATCCGCGCGCGACTGCCCCGCGTCCCTGTGCATCACGATGTTCTCGACGACAACGATCGCATCGTCGATGACCAGGCCGACGGCCGCCGCGAGGCCGCCGAGCGTCATCAGGTTGAAGCTCTCGCCCATCACGCGGAGCGCAATGAACGTGACGGCGAGCGTGGCGGGTATCACGAGGCCGGCGACGAGCGACGTCCCCCAGTCGCGGAGGAACAGCACCATGATGAGCGACGCCAGGACGAGGCCGAGAAGCACGGCGTCGCGGACGCTCGTGATCGAATCGTTGACGATTTCGGACTGGTCGTAGAACGGCTGAAGGTCTACCCCTTTGGGCAGCTCCTTCCGGATGCGCTCGACTTCATCGTGAACGGCGTCGGCGACCGCCACCGTATTGCCGTCCGGTTGTCGAAAGACGTTGACGAGCACCGCCGGCTTGGCGTTCGCCGTGACAATCGTGTACACCGGCTTGACCGATGGCGCGACGGTCGCGATGTCGCCAACGCGTACGGGCGTGCCCGCCTGAGTGGTCTTGACGACGATGTTGGCGATGTCCTCCGGCGTGTGCGCCTGACCGCTGACGAGACTGAGCACAAGCTGGTGATTGCTCTCGAAGAGGCCGGGCGAATCGATCATGTTGCTCTGACCGATCGCCTCGAGAATCGCCGGTACGGTGATGGACGTCTGCAGGAGCTTCGCGGGGTCGGGTCGCACCTCGAACTCCGGCTCCTCCCCGCCCTGCACGACGACCGTCGAGACGCCCTCGGTGCGATTCAACCGCGGCTTCAGATCGTAGGTTGCCAGTTCCCATAGCTTGGTCTGCGGGATGGTGGCGGACGTGAGGCTGTACCCCATGATTGGGAACGCCGCGAACGTCAGACGATTGGCGGTCACGCTCGCGGTCGGCGGCAGCGTCGACCGGACGCGCGCCAGCGCAGCGTTGACACGTTCCAGCGTCTGAAACATGTCGACCTTCCATGAGAAGAACAGATCGATTTCCGCGGAGCCGCGGCTCGTAATCGACCACACGCGCTGCAGCCCCTGCACGGTGTTGACCGCTTCCTCGATCGGCCGCGTGACGATCACGAGCATCTGGTCGATCGGTGCGACGCCGTTGTCGACACCGATGACGATGCGAGGGAAGTCCGTTTCCGGGAAGACGGCAACCGGAATCGTCAACGCGAGGTAGAGGCCGGCGGCGACGAGCGTGAGGATGACGAAGATAATCGGCTTGCCGTGACGGGCAGTCCAGTGCTCGCGCATTACTTGTCTTTGGCCTTGTCCGCGGTGTCGCCCTTGTCGACCGGCCGAACTTTCGCCCCGTCGTCCAGACCAAGACCGCCGACGGTGATCACCTGGTCGCCGGCAGCGACTCCAGTCAGGACCTGCACTTTGTCGGCCTCGCGTGCGCCCACTTCGATCGGCTTGGCATGGGCGACCGCCTTCGCGTCCACGACCATCACCTGCATTCCCCCCTCAGCACTCGGCAGCACGGCTTCGGGTGGGATGAGCATCGCGTTCTTGATCGTGCCGGCGACGATGGTGACGTGCACGGCGCTGCCCGCGCGCAGTCGCTCACCAGGGTTGGCAGCCTGCACCCACACTTGAACCGTGGTGCTGTTCGGATCGACCGCGGGACTGACCACCGTGACCTTGCCGGACACCGGCTCGCCTCCGTCGGACGGGACAATGGTGGCCTCGTTGCCCACCTTCAGGTTCTTCGTCTGTTCCTGCGGGAGGTTGATGTGCGCGACGACCGAGGACATGTCCATCACAGTCAGGAGCGGCGCGCCCGCGTTCGCCATCTCACCGGGATAGACCGAGCGATCCGTGATGACACCGGTGATCGGGCTCGTGATCTCCGAGTAGGTGAGCTGGGCGGCCGCGGCGTCGTAGTGACCTCGTGCCGCCTGGACTTGGGCTTCGGCGACCTTGACCATTTCCTCCCGGCCGACATTCTGCAAGGACCTCAGGTGCTGCTGCGTGGTGTCGGACAGACTCTTCGCCTGCGCATACGCCACTTGCGCCTCGTCCACCTGCTTGCGGGGCAGAGCCCCCTGCGCAAGCAACTGCTGACGGCTCTCGACCAGCTTCTGCGCGGCGTCGAGCGATGCTTTGGCCGCCTCCGTGTCGGCCTGCGCCTTCTGCATTTCCTCGGGCACCGTGCCGGTGGCCGTCACCCGGAGGTTGGACTCCGCCTGCCCTAACTGTCCTTTGCTCTCCGCGGCAGCGGCGGCGAGATCGCTGTTTTCGAGCACGGCCAGGAGTTGTCCCTGTTTGACGTGATCGCCGCGATTCACCAGAAAGCGCCGAACCGGCGCACTGACCTTCGGCATGATGCTGGCCTGGTCGTGCGGATACAGCACGGCGTCGGCCGTGACCAGAATGCGGATGGAGCCCTCGGTGGCCGCCGCCACCTGAACGGGCACGATCGGCTCGGGTTCCTTCTCGTCTTTACTGGAACACGCGCTGGAACACGCGATGACCGGGATGAGTAGCATCGGGACAAGACAGCGCTGAAAAATGGTCCGCATGATTTATAGAGTCCCGGTCAGAGTTTGAAGGGCCGCCAGCGCGACGCGGTATCGCACGAGGCCATCGTCGTAGGCATTCCGCGCTTGGAGGAGCGTGGTTTGGGCGTCCACGACTTCGAGGACCGTCACCTCGCCAGCCTGGTACCGAAGGACCGTGAGGCGCAGGCTCTCGGTTGCCAGATCGAGTGATGTCCGGAGTGATGCGACCTGAGAGGCTGCCGTTTGAGCTTCCGCATAGAACGTGCGCTGGTTCGCCAAAAGCTGCCGCTGCGTGAGCGTGAGATCCGCTTTCGCCTGCTGGATTCGCAATTCGGCCTGGCGAACCTTGCTCTGGGCGGCGCCCCAGGTGAAGAGGGGCACCGACATCTGGATTTGCGCAACCGATCCGAGGAGGCGCTGATCGTCCGGGTTGTGAATCGCAAACTGATTGGCGTTGATCCCGTAGAAGTAGTCGAAGGACAGGTCGGGCAGCAGCCCACTGCGCGCCGTCGACAGGCCGAATGTCTCCTGCTGCACCGCCGCTTGTGCGGCACGCACGTCGGGATTGCCTGTGGCCGCCGCGGCGGTGATGGCGCTAAGCGGCGGCAGGGCAGGAGCATCCTGCAAGTCGCCCACGATCACCACATCGTCGCGGAAGTCCGGGTAGATGAGCACCGATAGCGCGAGACGGTTCTTCAGGACGTTGAGATCGGCCTCGCCCGCATCGCGCTCCCGCTCCCCGACCTGGATTTGCGCCTTGATCACGTCGGAATGCGCCACCTCTCCCGCCTGCTCCTGTCGTTGGGTGATGACGAGAAACTGTCTGGCCTCGGCGAGATTCTGCTGAGCGCTGGCAGCTTTGCGGATGGCCGCCGCAAGCCCGTAGTAGTTCTGCACGACCGTGGCGACGATGCCTCTGGCCGCGACATCGGCCCTTGCTCGCGCGAGGGTAGATGCCGCAGACGCGCTGCGGTACTCCGCCCACTTGCCTGGCGAGTAGACTTCGCCATGAACGTTCGCCCAGAAGTTGTACTCGTTGGGGCCGTTGTTCGCGATAAAGACACCCGACGGCGTGCCGTTCGGCTGCGTGCGGATGTACTGGCCAAATCCGTTGACCGATGGAAGGAGCGCCGCGCGCGTCTGTGTCACGTCTTCTGCGGCGAGCTGCGAAGCCGTGACCGCCGATCGGTTTGCCTGGCTGTTGGCGCGAGCCAGTGCGAGCGCCGCTTCCAGGGTGAGGGGCGCCCCGGGTTGCGGCGCTGCCTGCGGCGCTTGTCCAGCCGCCGCCGCGGCACATGACGCCACGAGAAGGAAGAAGAGCACTGGGGCTCTGAGGCCGAGCGGTCGCACGAAGCCGTCCATGGTTAGCTCGAGGCCGATGCTAGTGCCCCTCGTCCGTTCTGTCCATCCGGCAGACGACGTACTAAGGGCACGTGGCGGTCAGGGCTGAGGGTCCGGCGATGAGCGCAAACAGGAGGAAAGACCTGCGCCCGCCCGCAATGTGCGGCGGCTGCAGGTCCCTGGGGAGAATGTCGACAATGTCAACAGCGTCGGGACGAGTGGGTGGCACCCGGCTAGCGTAGTGCCAATCGACCCGAGGAATCCAGATTGATGCGAGCGCTTCAGGCGCTCTGGCGGCCCGAGGCGTTTCGTTGAAAGTCCTTCACGATGCCTCGGGATTGTGAGGCGCCTGCTTCAGCCGCGACCGGCTCTTCGCCAGACGTCCCGGGCGCCGACGCGTCGGCCTCGAAGAGCGACTCGAGGTCGTCGAAGGTCAGGCCGGAGCTATCAATGTCGGTCGGCTTCGGCTGGGATGTCGCGGCCAGCTCCGCACGAGCCATGCCCTGAATTGGTGCATGAGCCGATGCTTGAGCGACCGTCAGGTGTTCTGCGGCCCAGCGAAGAACGCGTGCGCGCGCGTTCTCGTCCGGCAGTCCGGACAGAACCTGGACGACCTGGCGCATCGCCTCAAGCTCGCGCTCGACGCGACCGGTATCAGTTCTCTGTTCCATTAGTTGGCCGCCTCTGCACCCGCGTGATTGAGGGTCTGTGCCAGGACCTCGTTGACAACCGGCGACCGCTCCCCGCACGAGTGGCATCGAACGACGATGGCGCCGGTGTCGTTCGATTTGGCCACGATTTCTGTCCGGTGACTGCCGCACTTGGGGCACGTGGGGGGGCGCTCCTGCGCCGCGTGGCGCGCGCGATCCTGATGAACCATATTGCGACAAATGGTCGCAATGCGGAGGCCACGCCTCGTCGTGGGGCAAACCATTTCTATTGCCACAGTTAGGCGTTTTTCGCCGATCCCGCTGGTTCAGACGCGATGTGCCTGATTGGCACACGACCGATCAAATAGGTAATCGGGGTTGCACGTGCGCGAAATGTCCTGGTGTCCTGATGTCCTGATGTTTTTACCAGGGGGGGAGCGTCATGAACAGGAACTCCTGCAGGTAGGCGTCCCGCGAGGCCAGCAGCTCGGCCCCGCTCCCTTCGAAGTAGATCCGGCCTTCGTGGAGCACCATGAACCTGGCGTGCTCGGCCTTCGTCCCGCTGGTCTCCAGGATCTGCAGATGTCCGTCCGTGTTCGTGGCCTCGTGCGTGGCCACGTAGAACGCGTCCCGGATCTGGTGGGTCACCAGGATGGACGTGACATGTTCCAGGTCGCGCAGCTTGACGACTTCGTCGTCGACCGTTGTCGCGGTGAGGGGATCCAGCCCCGTCGTCGGGTCGTCGAAGAGCAGGAGATTCGGTCTGGCGGCCATCGCGCGGGCGATCGCGACGCGACGGCGCTGGCCGCCGGACAGCTCAGAAGGCATCCGGTCGATGTAGTCGCCGAGCCCGATGAATCCCAGGACTTCCGCAACGCGGCCGCGGACCTGGTCGGTCGGCAGGTCGGTTTCCTCATACAGCCGATACCCGACGTTCTCATTCACCGTCAGCGAATCGAACAGCGCGGTCTCCTGGAACAGCATGCCGATGTCCGCCCGCACGCCCAGCAGATTGTGCTCGGACATGCGATCGACACGCTGGCCATTGACGAGGATCGCGCCGGCGTCGGGGCGAAGCAGTCCGAGGATGAGCTTGAGCATGACGGACTTGCCCGCGCCGCTCGCGCCGAGCACGATTCTCATGCTTCCCTTCGGGACGCTGAAACTGATATCGCGGAGGACGACGTGTTCGTCGAAGGCGAACGACACCTTGTCGAACAGAACGGCCGGTGCGACCGGGTGCGCCGCCGACGTCAGCGCGCTGAGTGGTGCTGTCCCCTGTTCCATGCGGTCGTCATTCTATCGTGAGGACGGGAAAACATATTCACAACGAGAAGGAGGGCCCGGGGTTTGGAGATGGGCGGCGACGACCTGGCGCGCCCACGCCCAATTGAGAAAATCGATCAGCACATCCATTTCGCATCTCCCGTGTTCGCCGCAAC
>JBGOTP010000038.1:0-21995 GCA_041476545.1 Vicinamibacteria bacterium
GATCCCGGCGTCGGCCAAGAACCGCATCGCTCAGGCGCGAATCGGGTGGAGCTCACCCTGAGCGAGGACAGCCGCGTAGGCGAGCGCCTGGCGAACATCCTCTCCATCGAGATCAGGAAGGTCCGACAGCCGATAGCAACTGTCTTCAAAGTCAAGCGTTCTCTGGTTGAGCGACCTGTTGCCAGGCCGTGTTGGTCCGCATCATTGCGTTCAGGATGGTGAGCTTTCGCATGCAGGCGCGGTCAGCGCAACTTTCTTGGGCTTGCCGGCCGCGATCAAGCGGAGGTAGAAGGCGCGAATGACGACGTTGCGTCGAGCGGCGACCAACGCGCCCATGTACAGCACCGCCCGCACGGGCGCGCGCCCACCCCACACGAGTTCGCTTGCCGCGGAGTGTCCCGCTATCGCGGGCGAGCGGCGCGACGCCGACGAGCGCGGCGACCTGCTTCCGATTCAATTGCCCGAGCTCCGGCAGGTCGGCGAGCAAGGTGCGGCTCACGACGGGGCCGACGCCGGGCACGGTGCGGAGCAGGTTCTCTTTGACACGCCAGACCGGGCTCTTCTGGATGGTGTCATCGAGATCGCGATCGACGGCCGCGACGCGTCGCTCGAGCGAGCGGATGTGCTCCGTGATGTGCCGACGGATCGCCGTGCCCGCGTGCTCCAGTCGATTCCGCTCGGCGGTCACCATGTCAAGGAGTTGTCGCCGCCGCGTCACCAAGGCCGCAAGGTGTTGGCACCCGGCATCTGGGAGCGGCCGCGGCGTGGGTTGCACCCGCTCGGCAAAGAGCGCGATGAGGTGGGCATCGAGACGGGCCGTCTTGGCGAGCTGCCCAGTGGTTCTCGCGAAGTCGCGGACTTGGCGCGGATTCGCCACGACCACAGGGAGTGCCGCCGCGGCCAGGGCGACGATGAGCGAGGTTTCGTATCCGCCGGTCGCTTCGAGGACGATGAGCGACGGCGCCAGGGTCCGCATGCGGTCGACGGTGGCAGTGATGCCCCTAGCCTCATTCGGCGCCGTCCATGACGTGCCGTCGGGACGGCAGGCGACGACGAAGTCAGTCTTCGCGATGTCGATGCCCACGAAGATCGCGCTCGATGTCATTGGGTCCTCCACGTGACTCGGATCCGTCTTGGCCCGGCCTTGCGGATGCGGGGTCACGCCCCCACGCAACTGTTCGGGCTCGCGACGAGACGCCGACGACGCCCAGGCTATCGTGCGGTCTCGTGGACCGTAGGAAGCAGCGAGCTGTCGTCAGCGCATGGACGCGCCACTAATAAACCGTCCAAGCACAAGATACAAGGCAGCATTGAGGCAGCATTAGACGGGTCGGGTCAACGGAAGGCCCAATATGGGCCGCCCGGCTGCCCCCCTGACACAGCGCCGATGAGCGGCGGCCCCGGTCATAGCCCCGACTCCGGGAACCGTTCGGCGATCCGCGGATTGAGCAGCCGCGCGGTGGCCGTGATGCGCCGTGCATCGAGCCCACGGTAAATCGCTATCGCGCCAGACGAAGCGTCAGCGTCTGTGACTGCCCTTTGAGCGTCGGCCTGAACGGCGATTGGACTGCCCTGCCGGCGCGGAATGAAAACAAGCCAAAGACTGAGGCGCTTCTTCTTGGCGAGGGGAGCGAGGTACTCGAAGACCTCATCGTAGGCAGCAGCCGGCTTGAAGACCTGCTCTTCAATACGTCGTCTTCGGAGATCGCGGTGGACGCTACACGGGCGCGGGTTCGGCGTGGGGACCGGGATGCTTCGCCCATGTGGTGAGCGCGATTGTGAGCATCAGGAGCTGCACGAAGACAATCAGGGCGACGCACGCTCGCCATCCTCCCCTGCTCCACGCCAGGGCCGGAATCGCCCCGCCGACGCTTCCACCGAAATAGTAGAAGCTCGAATACAACCCGATCGCCAGACCGCGGTCCTGCGCGGCATTTGCACCGACATGACTCGTCGCGCTGGACTGGGCAATGAAGATTGCCGTCGCGAAGACGGACAAACCCGCAATGATGACGACGAGCGACGGAGCGACGGTCATGAGGGCGCCGGTGACTCCCAGGCCGACCGCAGCCGAAAGCGCCACGCGCGGTCCATACGCGTCGATCCAACGGCCCGCGAACGGCGTCACGATCGCGCCGACCAGATAGACCGAGAAGAGCCAGCCGAGCGCCGCCGTGGACAGGTTGAATGGCGATGCGGCCAGGGGGAACGGGACATACGTGAACATCGCCACCTGCGAGCAAAGGACGCAGAACCCGACCGCGTAGGTTGCCAGAAGCTGCGGATGCCTGAAGTGCATACCGAGCGACCCGCTCCGTTTCGGCCCGCTCGGGCGCGCGTGCTGTGTCTCGGTCGGAAGCCACACCCACAACGCAGACGCCGCCGCCAGATTCAGAACGGCCAGCGCGACAAACCCCGCGTGCCACGTCACATCCGCCGCCATCACACCGGTGATAGCTCTGCCCGTGAAACCGCCGACCACCGTGCCGCTCACGTACAAAGCGGTCGCGCGACCGACGCGCGACGCCGGCCATTCCACGTGGATATACGCCATCGCAATCGCAAAGATCCCAGGCGTGGCCAGGCCCTGGACGAATCGCCAGAAGACTAACTGCGGCAGGGTCTCCGCTGTCGCGGCCAGAGCCGTCGCGACCGCGAGGGCGAACGCGGATCCGACGATGACGCGGCGAAGGCCGACGCGATCGGCGAGCCGGCCCACAAAGGGTGCGGCGATCGCCACGGCCATGGTCGGCGCCGTAATGGTCAGGCTGACGCCCAGATTCGTCGCCTCAAACGTGCGCGCCAGGAGCGGCAGGAGCGGCTGCGTGGCGTACAGATCGAGGAACGCCGTGAATCCTGCGAGGACGATGGGAAAAGTCGGAAGGCGACGCATGCGCACTGGATTATAGTGGCGCGTCGCTGAGAGCCGAAAGCCGAGAGCTGACAGCTGAGTGCTGACTAACCCATCTTCTGCATCGACGCCAGGAAGTCCGCGTTCGATGGCGTCTTCTTCAGTCTGTCGAGCAGTAGTTCCATGGCCTCGACGGCAGACAGCGGATTCAAGACCTTCCGCAACACCCAGATGCGGTTCAGGTCGTCGCGCGGCAGCAGCAGCTCTTCTTTGCGGGTACCGCTTTTCAGGATGTCGATCGCCGGGAAGACACGCTTGTCGACCAGCTTCCGGTCGAGATGGATCTCCATGTTGCCGGTGCCCTTGAACTCCTCAAAGATGATGTCGTCCATGCGCGACCCGGTATCGACGAGCGCCGTTGCGATAATCGTGAGCGAACCGCCCTCCTCGATGTTCCGCGCCGCACCAAAGAACCGCTTCGGCTTCTGGAGGGCGTTTGAGTCCAGACCGCCGGACAGCACCTTGCCCGATGCGGGAATGACGGTGTTGTAGGCCCGCGCAAGACGCGTCACCGAGTCGAGCAGGATGAGCACGTCCTTCTTGTGCTCCACCAAGCGCTTCGCTTTTTCGATGACCATTTCAGCAACCTGGACGTGCCGCTGCGCCGGTTCATCGAAGGTCGAGGAAATCACTTCCCCATCCACCGACCGCTGCATGTCGGTAACCTCTTCGGGCCGCTCATCAATCAGCAGCACAATCAGGTACACCTCGGGGTGGTTGGCAGACACCGACTGCGCGATGCTCTGCAGCAGCATCGTCTTGCCGGTCCGCGGGGGCGCCACGATGAGGCCGCGCTGCCCTTTCCCGATCGGCGTCAGCAGGTCCATCACGCGACCGCAGAGATTGTCGGGAGCCGTTTCGAGCTTCAGTTGTTCCTGCGGATACAGGGGCGTGAGGTTTTCGAAAAACAGTTTGTCGCGCGCCCGCTCCGGCGCCTCGAAATTGACCGCTTCGACCTTGATGAGCGCAAAGTATCGTTCGCCCTCTTTGGGAGACCGAATCTGCCCGGAGACCGTGTCGCCCGTTTGCAGATCGAACCTGCGGATTTGAGACGGCGACACATAGATGTCGTCCGGCCCAGGCAGGTAGTTGTAGTCGGGCGCACGAAGAAATCCGAAGCCGTCCGGCAGCACTTCGAGCACGCCTTCCGAGAACACGAAGCCGCTCAGTTCGGTTTGCGCCTTCAGGATCTGGAAAATCAGCTCCTGCTTCCGCATGCCGGTCGCGCCGGCGACGTTCAGGTCCTTCGCGATCTGGGTGAGCTTCTGAATGCTCATGTCCTTCAGATCGGTGATGTTCAGCCGTTCACCTTGTGAACCCTGTGAACTCCGTGAACCTTGTGAACCGTCCTCAGCCATCCCGTCGGAAACCGCTATTGCGGTTGGAGCTGGCGTGTGATTCTCGGATCGTGCGGGTGCGTGGCGCCTGCGGTGACTTGGCATGATTAGAGGGTGTATGGATTCTGTCCGACCGACATGATGCTGCAGGCCACGATCGGCTGAATCGACAACTCGCGCGCACGCGCGATGAGCGCGTCGCTTTCGGAGCCCGGGTTCAGCCAGACCTCGGTGATTCGCTTCCGCGCGACTTCCTCGATCACCTGCACGCCAATTTCCGGTGGCACATAGAACGACGCCATGTCGATTGGGCCTGGCACATCGAGCACCGACGTGTACGCCTGCAAGCCCTCAACGTGTGGCTCGTGCAAATTGATGGGAATGACGATATACCCTTCCCTGACGAAGGCTCTCACGGCGCGATTGCCGAACTTGCGGCGATCGCTCGACGCCCCGATCACGGCAACGACTTTAGGCATGGGTGACGTTGGCGTGTTCGGCCACGAACTCGAGCAGTCGCCGGCTGCCCTCGCGCAGGTTGTCCATGGACGTCGCGTACGACAGCCGCACGAAGCCTGGTGCGTCGAATGCTTCGCCCGGCGTCACGGCAACGCGCGACTCGTCCAGGAGTGCCTGCGCAAAGTCCAGCGTCGTCGTGAACCCGTCGGCCGACAGCACATCCCGCAGATCCAGAAACAGATAGAACGCGCCGGCCGGCCTGGTGCACCGAATGCGCGGGTCCGCAGTGAGCCAGCGATGCAGTTCGTCACGCCTCCTGCGATACTCATCCAGCATCGTCGTCACCGGCTCCTGCGACCCGGTGAGCGCGGCCACGACGGCCTTCTGGGTAATCGACGACACATTGGAGGTCGCGTGGCTCTGGAGCGCCTGCTGCGCCGCAATGGCCGCCGCGGGGCCGATCGACCAGCCGCAGCGCCACCCGGTCATCGCGTAGGCCTTCGATGCCGAACCACAAATGATCGACAGATCCCGACAGTGCCGATCCAGCACCGCCGGCAGGTTGTGCGGCGTCGGATCGTAAATCAATTTCTCGTAGCACAGATCCAGAATCAGCCAGATGCCGCGGCCGGCCGCCTCTTTGGCGAGCACCGTCAGATCCTCTTCGGAGATGAGCGCTCCAGTGGGATTGCACGGTGAGTTGATGATGATGCCGCGCGTCCGCGCGGTAATCGCGTTCAGGAAGGGCGCGGCCTTGAGCGCGAAGCCCTCCGCGGGCGACGTGCGGACCAGCACCGGCGCGGCCTCGGCGAGCTTGACCTGCTCGGTGAGCGTTGGCCAGTACGGCGCGTGAACAATCACCTCGTCGCCCGCGTTGAACAGCGTCAGCGCCGTGTTGAACAGCGCCTGTTTTCCGCCGGCGCTCGCGATTACCTCCGACTCCGTGTACGCGACGCCGTAGTCGATGCGGTACCGCTCACAGATGGCGTGCTTCAGTTCGGCGGTGCCGCCGACCGGCGTGTACTTGCTGAAGTGCTGATCGATCGCCTGGTGCGCCGCCAGGTTGACGGCCGCCGGTGTTCCGAAATCGGGTTCGCCGGTACCGAAGTCGATCACCTCCACGCCTTCACGGCGCAGCCGATCCACGGTCGCGGTGACCTTCATCGTCGGCGAACTGGAGATGCGAGCCGTGCGATCAGCGAGATGCAACCTTCCCCCGCAGGCGCTCCTCGACCATGTCGGGCACGAGGCCGTGCACCCGGCCGCCGAGCGAAAACACTTCCTTGATGAGGCGGGAGCTGATGTAACTGTA
The DNA here is from genome assembly GCA_041476545.1 of Vicinamibacteria bacterium. Taxonomy (GTDB): domain Bacteria; phylum Acidobacteriota; class Vicinamibacteria; order Vicinamibacterales; family CAVVIG01; genus JBGOTP01. The sequence goes on from JBGOTP010000038.1 coordinate 6,020, forward strand.
CTGCTCGGCCGGCATCATGAATACCGTTTCGATTTTACCATTCAGCCTGCGGTTCATCAGCGCCATCTGAAACTCGTACTCGAAGTCGGAGACCGCGCGAAGTCCACGCACAATCACTTGCGCGCGCTGGCGCTCGACATAGTCCACGAGCAATCCGTCGAAGGTGTCGATCTTCACGTTGGGCAGGTGCGTGAACACCGCCCGCGCGATCTCCACGCGCTCGTCGGTCGAGAACAGCGGCGACTTTTCCGCGTTGACGAGCACGGCGACGATGATGCGATCGAACAGGCGCGCGCCCCGCTCGATGATATCGACGTGGCCGTTGGTCAGCGGGTCGAACGAACCGGGATAGACCGCAAGAGTGGACATGCTGGACCTCTAAAGTCCCGCGCGACTACAACTGTAGAACGACAGCGTGGAATCTCCGGACACGATCTGTCGGATACGAACGAGACGCTCCGCGGATTCTGGCGCCGGTTGCCGCCGCGCGTGCTCGACCACGATGAGCCCATGGGGCGCGAGCACCGTAGCGGCGCCCGCGAGGACGCCCTCGGGCGGCTGGTCGTACGGCGGATCGAGCAGGATGATGTCGAACGGCACGAAGGCGGCACTGGCCCGCAGCGTCTCGAACGCGCGGGCGACGGCCGCCCGGATAATAGCATAGCCCTCGGAGATCCCGCAGTGCGCGAGATTGTCCGCGATCAGAAGCTGCGCGCGGCGATCGTTGTCGATGAACGTCACGTGAACGGCGCCGCGGCTGATGGCTTCAATCCCCAGCGCGCCCGTGCCCGCAAACCCATCGGCCACGCGCGCGCCGGCCACGCGCGGCATGAGCACGTTGAACAGGGTCTCGCGCAGCCGGTCTGACGTCGGACGCAGGCCTTCCCACGTGGGAGACTTCAGCCGGCGGCCTTTCAGGGTTCCCGCGATGACGCGCATTGGTCAATATTCTTACACTTGCGCCGGGGCCCCACCCCCGGCGCGAGCTGACGCTGATGCCTCGCGGCTGCCGCTCGGCATGGCCGCAGGCGCTCAGCCAACTTCGATTAGCTTGAAACGAGACTGCCAGGAGTCGAGCAGTTCCGACATCGCCGCCGGTGTCGGCTCCGCCGAGGTCAGCCAGCGATCCGCTTCGCGCTGCGCGGCGACGAGCATTTGGTGATCGCGGACCAGATCGATCAGCCGGAAGGTCGGCAGGCCAGCCTGCCTGGTGCCGAAGAAATCCCCGGGCCCTCGCAGCCGCAGATCCCGCTCGGCAATCTCGAAGCCGTCGGTCGTCTCGGTCATCGCCTTCAGACGCTCGCGCGCCTCGTCGGACAGCGGTGCCTGATACAGCAGACAACAGTACGACTGATGCGCGTCCCGGCCCACACGGCCGCGCAGCTGGTGCAGCTGCGATAGTCCAAACCGCTCGGCGTGCTCGATGACCATCACGCTGGCGTTCGGGACGTCGACGCCCACCTCGATCACCGTCGTCGACACCAGAATGTCGAGTTCCCCCGCGACGAACGCCTTCATCACCCGCTCCTTGGCGTCTGCCTTCATGCGACCGTGAAGGAGACCCACGCGGTACTCCGGGAAGACCTGCTGGGCGAGAGAGTCCGCCATCTCCGTTGCGGCTCGCAGATCGATTTTGTCCGACTCCTCGACAAGGGGATAGACGACGTACGCCTGCCGCCCGCCTTCGAGCTGCCGTCGGAGGAACGCGTGGACTTCGTCGCGGCGCGAGTCGGGCCGCGCGATGGTCCTGACCGGCAGGCGCCCGGGCGGCAGATCGCGAATCGTCGAGACATCCAGATCGCCGTACACGGTCAATGCCAGCGTGCGCGGAATGGGTGTGGCGGTCATCACGAGCACGTCGGGACGCCATCCCTTCGCGCGGAGCGTCGCGCGCTGTAGCACTCCGAACCGGTGCTGCTCGTCGATCACGACGAGCCCAAGCTGCTTGAATTGCAGATCGCCCTGCACCAGCGCATGGGTCCCGACGACGAGCTGCACCGCGCCCGACTCGATCTCGGCGAGCAGGCGCCGGCGCGCGGCCGTCGTTGTACCGCCGGTCAGCAGCGCGAGGCGAAATCGCGATGCCTGCAGCAGCCGCGAGATATTCGCGAAGTGCTGCTCGGCAAGAATTTCGGTTGGCGCCATGAAGGCGACCTGCAGACCGTTCTCCATCGCGACGAGGGCCGCAAGGAGCGCCACGATTGTCTTGCCCGCGCCGACATCGCCCTGCAGGAGGCGGTTCATCGGGCGCGGCTGCCGCATGTCCTCGACGATTTCCTTCAGCGCCTGCTTCTGGCCCGGGGTCAGCTTGAACGGCAGCACCTGACGGGCCGCGTCGCGGATCCGATCATCCACGCGAATCTCGGTGCTCTTCCGTTCCAAAGAGGCGGAGCGTCGCCGGAGCAGGACGCCCAGCTGGAACACGAAGGCTTCCTCGAAGATGAGACGCTGCTGGGCGGGCGTGGCGAAACGGTTCAGCACCTCGATCGAGGCATCGGCCGGCGGGAAGTGGGCGGCCAGCAGCGCCGCCGATTTCGACGGGAGCCCGAGCCGCACGCGAAGTTCATCCGGAAGCGCGTCCGGCACATTCGGCGGCAGATGCAGCAGGGCATCGTGTACCAGCTTCCGCTGGATCTTGGGAGTGACGCTCCCTGCTTTCTCGTAGACCGGTACGATGCGACCGGTGTGAATGGTCTCCCCGTCCTCTTCGTCGAGAATCTCGTATTGCGGGTTCGTGAGCTGAAGGCCGCCATGCCCGCGCACGTCGACGCTGCCGAAGAGCACGACGTGCTTGCCGGCCGTGAAGACATCGCGCAGGAACGGCTGATTCAACCAGGTCGCCCGCACCGCGCCGCTGTCGTCGGACACGAGCGCTTCGAAGATCTTGAAGCCGGGACGCCGCGTCGTCCGCAGACCGCAGCTGAGGATCCGTCCCGCTACGGACGCCGTCTGTCCGGCGCGGAGACCGGCCATTGGCTGGAGACGGCTACGGTCTTCGTACCGAACAGGAAATCGGGACAGCAGATCTTCGAGCGTGAGCAGACCGACGTGCGCCAGGTCCGCGGCGCGGCGGGGACCGACGCCCTTGAGGAACTGCAGGGGCGTCGCCAGCGGGTTATCGGCTTCGGTCATGAGAGATGGCGGGTCCCCGAAAGCAACGAAGGCAACAAAGGCGCGCGACGGTCGCCGGACCTGCGCTGCCGCCGGATCACTGCAGGATCACTGCTGGATCACGATTGCTTCGCCACGCCCAAACCGAATCTCGTGAATGTGCGCGGGCAACGTAAACGGACGGTCGAGGTTGATGCCGGATGGCCGCGCGGGCGATCGCGAGTAGTAGCTGACGACCTGTTGCACGAAGAGTTTCGGCACCGGTACGCCGGCCACGCTGGCCGATTCGAACCTGAACTGCCACACTCCGTTCTTTGTCGTCAGGATTCCGGTTGTCGTGAGCGGCAGCCGGCCGGTGAGATAGCTCACCGGATCGAGCCAACTCGCCGGCTTCTTCTCCTTGCGCACGCGATCGAGATCGACGACCGCGCGGCCCGATACGCGACCGGTCGTGCCAAGAATCGAGACGGCGGGATCGACAACGCCGGCCGGCAACTCCGTCCTGGCGTTGTCCACGAGGTACGCGTTCAGTTCCCGTTCGGTCACCGTGGTCCACATCGGCTTTCGCAACGGGGCGGCACCCTGGCTGCTCATCACGGCGAGCTTCTTCCCGAGCGCGTCGGCAAAAAGCCGCGACTCCTGCGCGTGGGCGACCACGGCAGGCAGCACGACGCCCGCAACAAGAAGGAACGGGCTGCCGTAACGCAGGACGCGAACCCCGCGCGCTATGTGGTGACGGGACATACGAGTTCCACAGCAGTTTCGCTCTAGAAATTGTACCACGCCGGTGGCGCTACTTGGGGGGGTTCGGCTGCCGTGACCGTGCAAAGAGTTCGAGCTTGCGCCGCTCAATCTGCTCCTCGAGCAGCCGGAAACGCGCCCGCTGTCGAACGTCGAGGATCTGATCGAGACTGAGCCGCGCCTGTCTGGCTTCCGCGGCCGACTGCACGTCAACCTCGTCCAGAGTCTTGAGCCGCTCCCCGAGCTGCGTCTCATCGGGCTTTCCATCCGAAGCCTGTATCAGTTGTCGCAGCTCCATCAGGGCGCGATTGCGCTGGTTCGCGGCGCGACGACGAGCGGCCTGGAGCACAGTCAGGCGCCGCAGGAATTGCGGAAGCTGTTCGTCGGAGAGCTGTAGTTCCCTCTCTGCCTGTACGACAAGCATCGCGTCCAGGAGCTGCTGGAGTTCGGCGGGCGTGCTCCCGCCTTCCGGAGGCGGCCCTTGACGCCCAGGTCCCAGGCGACCGCCTGGGCCCTGTCGCTCGGGAGTCTGGCGTCCCTGCGCGTGGGCCTGCTCGGTCCACGGTCCACCGACCGCGCACATCGCGGCGAGCGCGATGCTCCCCACCACGTAACCGGCGGTGCGCTTCCACGCGATGAACGGTGCTGTGTCTTTCATGCGCCTGACCGCGACAATTCTTCTTTCAACAATCGCTGAAATTCTCGACGCTCATCGACGCTCAAATCGAACAACGCCCGGTCGATGCCACCGGCCGGCGCGGTCAGCCCGGCGGCCTCAACCGCCGCATCCCAGTCGAGGCCGCCCGCCAGATCGGTCACCAGGTTCCACGATGCGGCATCCGCTGCATCCACCAGATTCATTGCCGGGGCGGTCGGCGCCACGGCGTCGACCGCCGCCGTCGTGGGCGTGGGCGCAGACGAGGTGCGCTGGGTGACGACGACAGCCAGCAGCACGACGAGACACGCCGCAGCCGGCACCGCCATCTTCCAGGAGAGCCAGCGATCCAGCCCACGTGCCGGCCGCGGCGCGACCTCAGTGGCGATCGCGTCCTGGATCCGCGTCGACAGATGTTCCCAGAAAAGAGGCGACGGCTCCGGCACACGCCGCTCTCCCGTCTCGACGAGTGCGGCCAGGGCGGCTTGCAGATCCGCCAGTTGACCGCGACAGGCGTCGCATGACGCAAGGTGCAGGCGCGCGGCCTCGGACTGGCCTTGCGTGCCTTCGGCCAGATCGGGCAGTTCGACCAATTCGACCAATTGTTCTGGGGCCAGATGTGACATAAGCCTTACAGCTCTTACAGGGCTTCCTCGCCCAGCAACTTCTTCAGATTCCGCAGCGCATGGAACACGTTCGCCTTGACCGCGCCGACCGACGTGCCCACGATGTCGGCGATTTCCCGGTGCGACATCTCGTGGTACACGCGAAGGACCAACGCCGCCCGCTGTTTGCGTGGCAGCGCGGCCACGGCCGTTCGCACCCGGACAGCGCGCTCGTCTCTTAAGATACGGTCCGAGGCCGATTCGCTGCGTGTATCGACGTATTGCCGCTCTTGAATCGATTCGGTCCGCGGCTTCTTGACGCTGACGCGATTGAGACAGACATTGACACCGATGCGATACAGCCACGTCGCAATCGAGGACTGGCCGCGAAACCTTCCGAGACCCCTGTAGGCGCGCAAAAACACGTCCTGTGCAAGATCGCTGGCATCCTCGTGATTACCGACGAAGCGATAGCACAACTGGTAGACCGACCGCCGGTGACGCTCGACGATCAGCTCAAAGGCTCCTGCCTGCCCATCGAGGCACGCGGCGATCAGGTCGGTTTCACTGAGGTCGGCGACAGACGCCGCCGGTCGCACGGATTCCTGACGTACCACAGTCACGGTCCAATCGGACTTCGATGTCTTCGATGTCTTCGATACCCGGGGTATGGTCAGCGCAATCGAGGATGCCATGACAGTTCGGGGGGCGCAGGGGCCCGCACGATGGGGTTAGACCGGGTCATGCGCGCAAAGGTTGCATCCCGGGTGCCTACCGCCGGGCAATCACGGCATAGTCCCTCGACGAGAATAGCCGCGGATTGAGCTTGTCGGCGTGCGCATTGAGCGCCGCGGCGATCCGCGCCAGGTCGGTCCCGGGCGCGCCGCCGTTGGCGGCCAAGGGATCAACCGCCATAGGGACAGCGTCGGGCCGATCGGGCGTGGCCACGGTCACGCGATCGAGACGCTCAGCCTCCGTGACCCACTCCCGGAACTGCACGTTGACACCGGTGAAGCCGCTCGCCTCCACAAGATGCCGCAGTGTGTCGGGGTGCAGCGGCTGCTTGTGGGTCAGGTCGCGGATGTAGGCGTCGAAGAACGCCGCCCAGCACGCCGGGTTGATCGTTTCGAGAATCAACGCAGCCCCTGGCCGCATCTTGTGGTACGCGGTCTCCAGGAATTGCGCGAGATAACCCGGCTCGAAGTGCTCGACGACCTGAATAGCCACCAGACCGCCGACCGCGCCATCAGGCTGCCGATCGAGATACGCCAGCGCGTCGGACTCCTCCACATCGAGCCCACGGATTCGACAGCGTTCCACCATCGCATGGTTGACGTCCACTCCGCGCGCGCTGACGCCGCTGGCACGAAGCAGCTCGAGGAGTTCACCGCGTCCGCATCCCACCTCCACGACGGCTGAAGAAGATGCCGCGAGCAACGGGACATAGTCTTCCACCTTGCGGCGGACGTCTTCGCGCGCGCCGCGGAACCGGTCTTCAAATCCCGCGTACGTCGCGGAATCCACGTTGCCCGCAAACGCCTCGCGGGACGCCGAGGCCCCCGTCGGCGCCGGTATCGATTTCGCAACCGTCTTCCCGTCAGTCTTTCCATCTGTCTTCCCGCCGGGCCGCGCCTCCAGATCCCGCTTGATGACCATGAGACGTTGCTCGACGAGGGCCACGCGATCGCTCAGTTCGTGACCGCCGATCTGGCGGTCTCTTGTGTCAACGTACGGCGTGATCGTCTGAAGATACTGAACCAGGAGCGACACGAATCGCGCCTCGCTGCGCGCGACACCGAGCAGCGCCGCGAGCGTATGTCGCAGCTCGGCGCTCCAGTGCGCGTGTTCCACGAGATCGTGGAATCGATGCTCCATGTGCGGCGACGAACCAAGGATCCGCCACAGCACCGCGCGAACGCCGCGCACGGCGGCTTTCATTCCTCCTGATGTGTCGACCGGCGGTGGAGACGGCTGGAATAGCCTGGGCTCGGCGGGAAGCGCGGGAAGCATCCGAAACGCATGTTCGAGAGCAAGGAGCGCATCGTTGTACACGCCATCCGCGTGCCGCCGCTCGCGTTTCAGCCGCGCAAACAGATCTTCGAGCGGTTCTTCCGGCACCGGCTAAAGTCTAGCGTACAAGAGCTGCTCGACTTCTCCGGCGGTTGGGATGCCGCCACGCGCGCCGAGCGCGCGGCAATTGAGCGCGGCCACGGCGTTGGCGTACGCCAGCACGTCTCCGACATCCCCATCCGGTGTCCGCAGACAACCCGCGACGAAGCCGCCTCTGAATGCATCGCCCGCGCCGGTTGAATCCACACAGTCGACGACGAATCCGGGCGTCCTGAACTCGCGGCCGTGGCTGCGCGCGAGACTGCCTTCGGCGCCAAGCGTCACACACACGAGCGGGGTATCGAACTCCCGTGCGATGGCCTCGAGGGCGCGTCCCTGCTCGGCGTGCCCCGTCAGTTCGGCCGGGAACGTTTCGGCCGCGATGATGGCATCGATGTGCTGCAGCAGCTCGCCGATCCCCGGCCGCACCCGCTCCACATCGATCACCGTCGGGATCCGCGCCGCTCTCGCGTACCGCGCGGCCTGCGCCGCGGCCGCCGTCTCCTGACAGTCGACGAGCAACATGCGGCCGGAGGTGGCCGTCTCTCTAGTGACCGAACACGGATCGATCGCCAGACGCGGATGACGATCCCACAGCACGGTTCGCGCGCCGGAACTCGCGTCGACCAGCACGATGGCAAACTGGTTGGTGGTGTCCGGAACCGTCTGCGACGCGCTGAGGTCGACGCCCTCTTCGAGTAGACTCGCGCGGGAGAGCGCCCCCAGATCGTCGTCACCGAACCTCCCGAGATAGCGGGCTGTCCATCCCAGCCGCGCGCAGACCGTGAGCGCCGTCGCGATCTGACCGCCCGGCAGGCGCGCGAACCGCTGCAGACGCTGTTTGCTGTCGCTCACCGGATACTCGGCGAGCACCGCCACGAGATCGATGCTGTTCAGGCCCTGGCCGACCACGTCGTAGGGATGGCTTCCTGCTGGCGGAATTCCGAAGGGAAGACGCACGGGCGGCATGGTATCCGGATTGACCTTCGCCTTTCTTTTGCGTATAGTCCTCTCCACGTTGCCTTGGCTGGTTTCTGAGACCTGAGGGGGGTGGACGATGCTTCCGCTAACAAAGCGCCAGCGGGAAATCCTCGATTTTCTGAACGAATTCATCCAGCAGCACGGATACGCCCCGAGTCTCGAGGAAATCGGGCGACGTTTCGGTCTGGCTTCGCTCGCCACCGTTCACAAGCACCTGACGAACCTGCAGGAAAAGGGCTTCATCAAGCGCGCCTGGAACCGCAGCCGCTCGGTCGAGATGATTCCGACCCGTGCCGGCGGCCGCGCGGTCGAACTGCCGCTGCTCGGCTTCGTCGCCGCCGGCGTGCCCATCGAAGCGGTCGCTTCGGACGAAACGATTGCGGTGCCGGAAGACTTCGTCGGCAAGCGCGACACGTACGTCCTGCGCGTGCGCGGCGATTCCATGATCGACGAACAGATTCGCGGGGGCGACTTCGTCATCGTCGAAGATCGCAAGACGGCCGACAACGGCGAAATGGTCATTGCGCTGCTCGGCGGCACCGACGTCACGCTGAAGAAGTTCTACCGGGATCCAGGCGGAAAGATCCGGCTGCAGCCGGCCAACGCGACCATGCACCCGATCATCGTGGACCCCGATCAGGTGCAGGTCCAGGGCGTCGTCGTGGGGGTCATGAGGAAGTATTAGTATTGGTCCATGAGCGATCAACCCAAGCAAATCAACTTCACCATCGTGCCGGCCGACGATCCGGCGGACGCCGCCACACCGCGAACGTATTCCAACTTCTGCTCGATTGCCCACACCCCCTTCGACTTCACGCTCACCTTCTGTGAAGTGATGCCGCTGTCGGAGAAGGAAATCAAGGCGGCCGAATCAGACCACGTTGTCCGGGCGCCGGTTCGCGTCAAGGTGGTCGTTCCCGTCCAGTTCGTCCCGAATCTGATTGGCGCGCTGCAGGAACACTGGCGGGTCTTTTCTGATTCAAACAATCCCGGCTGGCACAAGGGCGGCGATCCAGTTCACTGAGATCTAGGAATGTAAGGTTGTAAGGATGTAAGGATCTGCGGATGTAGCCTCCACGATGAAAACCGCCGCCGACGTCCGCCACATCCTCGACGCGCTCGAAGCGCAGCACCCGGGCGCGGATACCGAACTCCACTATCGCACGGCGTTCGAACTGCTGGTGGCCACGATCCTCTCGGCGCAGTCGAGCGACGAGCGCGTGAACATGGTGACGCCGGCGCTGTTCGCGCGCTATCCCGACGCACGCGCGATGGCCGCTGCGACGCCTGCCGATCTCGAGCCGCAAATCCACTCGACCGGTTTTTTCCGCGCCAAGTCGAAAGCGCTCGTCGGGATGGCGCGCGCACTCGTCGAGCAGCACAGCGGCCAGGTTCCGAAAGACATGAACGCGCTGACCGAACTGCCAGGTGTGGGTCGCAAGACCGCGAACGTCGTGCTCGGTCACGCGCTCGGCGTTCCCGGCCTGCCGGTGGACCGCCACGTCCTTCGCGTCGCGAACCGGATCGGCATCGCCGAATCCGACGATCCCGTGGTGGTCGAGCGCCAGCTTGGCGACGCGTTGCCGCGCCGGCGCTGGACACGGACCTCCGATACGCTCATCCTCCACGGCCGGCGGATCTGCAGACCGAAGCCGCTCTGCGACCAGTGCGCCGTGCAGGGGGACTGCGAGTACTTCGTGCAGAGTCTCCGGCCACCCGCGCATCCGCGAAAGGCGGCGGCGCGTCCGCGCAAGCCGCGGACCGTGGGCGCAGCGAGGAGTGCGCGGCGCCGTCGATCATGAAACGAACGGCCTTCGAACGGCATGTGTCCGAAGCGCTGTCCCGCATCCCGCGCCGGTTCCGCCAGGCGATCTCCAACCTCGTGATTGCGGTCGAGGATGAGCCGTCCCGCGATCTCCTGCGAGAGATGGAGATCGAGCCGCCTGACACGCTCTTCGGCCTGTATCAGGGCACGCCACTCACCGAGCGCCACTGGGGTCATGGCAATGCGCTCCCCGACAGGATCCTGATCTTTCAGGGGCCACACGAGCGCGAGGCGGTCAACGAGGACGACCTCGTGGCGTCGATCGCCGAAACGCTGATTCACGAGGTCGGTCACTACTTCGGTCTGAGCGAAGAGCAAATTGAAGAGATTGAAGAGCGGTACTGGCGTGGCCGGAATCCCGAAGGCCGTGAGCCCGAAGGCCATGAGAACGACGACGACTGACGCCCCCCGCGCCAGGAAGCGATTCGGCCAGCACTTTCTCGAGCCAGCATGGGTCGCAAAGCTCGTGCGCGCGATCGAGCCGTCCCACGTGGACACGTTTCTGGAGATCGGGCCAGGACGCGGTGCGCTCACGCGCCCGCTTGCGGCAGGAGCCGGACACGTCGTCGCGTTCGAGATCGATCGCGTGCTGGCCGAAGCGTTGCGCGCCGCGGAACTGCCCCGCTTGACGGTTGTCGAAGGCGACTTTCTGGAGGTCACGCTCGACGAGATCCGGAACGTCCTGTCCTCACTCGCTGTCCGGCCCGCCCTGCCTGGCCCGCCTGCCCTGCCGGCCCCATGTATCCGCGTCGCCGGCAATCTGCCGTACAACGTCGCTTCTCCAATTCTGTTCAGGCTCGTCGATCTGTATGCCGAGGGCCTGCCGGTCGCGGACGCCACGGTGATGCTGCAGCGGGAAGTCGCCGACCGTCTGCTGGCTGCTCCTGGAAGCCGCGAGTACGGGGTGCTGGCGGTGATGCTCGGACGCTGGGCGCATGTGGATCGACTGCTGTCTCTCCCGCCGGGCGCGTTCCGCCCTGCGCCGAAGGTCCACTCATCGGTCGTCAGGCTTCGCTTTCATCCCGCTCAGCCGCCGGCCACGAGCGAGCGGGTATTCCGCGCGATGACACAAGCGGTCTTCACCAGGCGTCGAAAGACCCTTGCCAACGCGCTGCTGGCCTATCCACCAACGGAGCGACTGCGCCCTGCTGACGCGCTCGCTCGGGCGGGCATCGACGGCCGCCGTCGCCCCGAAACGCTGGAAATAGAAGAGTTCGTCCGCCTGGCTGACGTTTTTACCATGGGGGTCTGACCCCTAGCTGTGGTATAGTTCACCGCTAAGTTATACGTGGGCTGGAGCTTATTGCGATTGAATAGGCTTGACCCGCCATCCCGCCTTCGGATGTCTCAGGCGCGCCCAGCAGCCTGATCGAGCTGCGGACTGCGGCTCCCTTCGCCGGCAACGTTCCGCCAGGAACGACGCTGGTGCGGGTGTGCGTCTTCTAACAGGCATGCTCGAAATCGTTGCACTCGGAGGTCTGGGTGAATTCGGCATGAACATGCTGGCCTTCACCTGGGACGAGACGACCATCGTCGTCGATGCCGGTGTCATGTTCCCCGACGCCGAACTGCTCGGCGTGGATCGGATTATTCCAGACCTGAGCTACCTGCAACAGAAGGGGCGCCCGGCCGCGCTCATCCTGACCCACGGTCACGAGGATCACATCGGCGCCGTGCCGCACGTGGCGCCCCTCATCGACGGCCCCATCTACGCCACGCCGCTGACCCTGGCGATGATCGAGGGCAAGCTCCGCGAACACGGCCTCGAGGATTCGACGCGCCGCGTTGCGGTCCGGCCGCGCGATCGCGTTGCGATCGGACCCTTTACCGTTGAGTTCATTCGCGTCACACACAGCATTCCCGACTGTGTGGCGCTGGCGATTCACACTCCGGTGGGAATCATCGTTCACACCGGGGATTTCAAGATCGATCAGACGCCGATCGATGGCGAACATTTCGACCTGCACCGCTTCGCGCAACTCGGCACGGAGGGCGTGCTGGCGCTCTTCGCGGACAGCACCAACGTCGATCGCCAGGGCTTCACCGGCTCCGAAACGGAAGTGGTGGCCGCGTTCGAAGAGATCTTCACGAGCGCCCCCGGGAAGCTCATCGTCGCCGCCTTTTCCTCGAGCATGTACCGCATGCAGATTCTCGTGGACCTGGCGGCACAGTTCGATCGCAAGGTGGCATTTGTGGGGCGCGGGATGAATCAGAACTCGGAGATCGCGCAGCGGCTCGGCTATCTTCGGATTCCCCCGGGCCTGCAGATCCGCGACTCCGACGTGCAGAACTACCCGGCACAGGATGTCCTCTGCCTGACGACGGGGTCGCAGGGCGAACCCATGTCGGCCCTGTCGCGCATTGCCATCGACGATCACCGCTCGGTCAAGCTTGAACCGGAGGACACGGTGGTCCTGTCGGCGCGGTCGATTCCGGGCAACGAACGGGCGATCGGCCGCGTCATCAACCACATTGCCAGGCGCGGCTGCGACGTGATCCACGAAGGCATCAAGCACGTGCACGTCTCGGGGCACGGCAGCGAGGAGGAGCTGAAGCTGATGCTGTCGCTCGTCCGGCCGCGGTACTTCATTCCCGTCCACGGCGAATACCGGCAGCTCTCGCAGCATGCGCGTGTCGCGAAGCGGGTATTCGCGGGACGCGATCCGATGCCGCAGATTCTCCTCGCGGAAAATGGAGACATCATCCACATGGACGCGGCAGGGGCGCGGCTCGCCGGCAAGGCGCCAGTTGGCCGCGTGCTCATCGACGGCACGCTGACCGGCGAGATCGGTGACGAGGTCCTCCGGGATCGCCGTCATCTGGCCGAGGATGGTCTCGTGGTCCCGGTGGTCGCCATCAACAAGCAGACGGGCGCGCTCGAAGGCGTGCCCGAGATCATCACACGCGGCTTCGTCATGGAAAACGGCGAGCAGTTGCTGGCCGACGGCGCGCGCCTCCTTGTCGAGGCGTTCGACCGCGCCAGCCTCGAGGAGCGGACGGATCCGGGTCTCATCAAGGAGAAGCTGCGGGTGGAGCTGCGCCGGTTTTTCCGCAAACGCTCGGGCAGGCGGCCGTTCGTTCTGCCCGTCATCATGGAGATTTGAGACGTGAAGGAATCAAAGACTTCGCGCCGCATCAGGGAATTCGTCGGCGTCGTGCTGTTCGCCATGGCCTTGATCTGGCTCATCGCGCTCGCCACGTACGAGCCGAAGGACCCGGTGTGGTTCTTCAGCACCGGGCAGCTGGCGGACCCCGCGAATTTCGTGGGACGCGTCGGCGCGTTTCTCGCCGAGCTGTCGTTCCAGATCGTCGGGTACGCCGCGTATCTGATTCCCGCGTCTCTCGTCGTTGTCGGCTGGCACTATTTCTGGTGCCGTACGGTCGACGCCGCCGCAACCAAGGCCACGGGCGGCCTTCTGCTCTTCGTCAGCTCGAGCGCGCTGCTCAGCCTGGTCTTCGGCTCCCTCGAGAACGCGGGCAAGTCCTTCCATGGAGGCGGGTACGCAGGCGACTGGTTCGCCGGGCTGCTGTCGGCGTATCTCTATCGCACCGGGTCGGTCATCGTCGTCCTGACGCTGCTTTTCCTGGCGGTCATTCTCTCCACGCAATTTTCGTTCGGTCGCTTCTTCGCATCGATCGGCCAGACCGTGCGGGGCGCCGGGACGCATGCCTTCGCGTCGTTCCAGGAGTGGCGTGAAGAGCGCCGCCGCGAACGGGAGCGTCGCGAGGTCGTGGCCAAGCATACGAGGAAGGGATCGGTGCCGGAAGTGGCCGCGTTGTCGGCCAAGGGAAGAGACGATGCAAGCGCTCCGGGAATGAGCGGACGGAAGAGGGAGGACGTTGCGACGCAGGCCCCCGGCAGCTCCAAGCCGTCCTGGCCGCCGAAACCACCGAAGGTCAGCATGCCATCCGTGCCGCTGCCTGACCTCGATCTGACGGCCAAGGCACCGGCGGAGCGGCGCAAGGGCGACTACGCCCTACCACCGCTCGCGTTGCTCGACGCCCCGAAAACGGAGCGGAAGATTGACGAGCGCGAGCTGATGGACGGTGCGCGCCTGCTCGAGGAGAAGTGCCGTGAGTTCTCAGTCGAAGGCGCCGTCGTGCAGATTCACCCGGGTCCCGTCGTCACGACGTTCGAGTTCAAGCCTGACGCGGGCGTGAAGTACTCGAAGGTCACGGGTCTTGCCGACGATTTGTGTCTGGCGATGCAGGCGGAGTCGGTGCTGATCGATCGTATCCCCGGAAAGTCGACGGTGGGCATACAGATTCCGAATCGCAATCGCGAGGCCATCTCACTGCGCGAACTGCTCGAATCCGAGGCCTATCGGCGCTCTCCGTCGAAGCTGAGCATCGCGCTCGGCAAGACGATTCACGGCGAGCCGTACATCGCCGACCTTGCCGCCATGCCTCACCTGCTGATTGCCGGATCGACGGGAGCCGGGAAATCGGTCGGGATCAACGTGATGCTCACGAGCATCCTGTACCGCGCCACGCCGGACGATGTACGGATGATCATGATCGATCCCAAGCGCCTGGAACTCGGCATGTACGAGGACATCCCCCACCTGATGACGCCCGTTGTCGTCGATCCCAAGCAGGCCGCAAACGCGTTGCGGTGGGCGGTGCGGGAGATGGAAGAGCGGTACAAGACGCTGGCGGCCGAAGGCGTGCGCAACATCGAGCAGTACAACCGCAACGTGCACCAGGCGATCGCGGAGAAGCGCACGCCGCCGGATGGGGAACCGTTCAAACCGCTCCCGTTCATCGTGGTCGTGATCGACGAGTTGGCGGACCTGATGATGGTGGCCAGCAGCGAGGTCGAGGAATCGATCGCCAGACTCGCGCAGATGGCGCGCGCGGTCGGCATTCATCTCATCCTCGCCACGCAGCGGCCATCGGTCGACGTCATCACCGGACTCATCAAAGCCAACATGCCCGCTCGGATTTCCTTCCGCGTATCGTCCAAGATTGACTCGCGGACGATTCTCGACGGCAACGGCGCCGAGCAGCTCCTCGGCAAGGGCGACATGCTGTTTCTGCCGCCCGCCTCGGCCCGGTGCACCAGGATCCACGGACCGTATATCTCCGAGCAGGAGAGCGCGCGTCTCGCCAGCATGCTGCGCAAGCAGGGCAAGCCGAACTACGACACCAGCATTACCGCCGAAGAGAAAGTGGCGGCCGACGGCATCGACATGGACAAGGACGACCTCTACGACGAGGCTGCGCGCATCATTGTCCAGAGTGGACAGCCGTCTATTTCGTTCTTGCAGCGGCGCCTGCGCATCGGGTTCAGCCGCGCCGCCCGTCTGGTCGACATGATGGAAATGGAAGGTCTGGTGTCGCCGGCCGCGGGCGGAAAGACACGTGAAGTGCTCGTCGACAAAGGGTATTTCGAAGAGGTCGACGCGCAGTTGCGATGATGTGCACATGTACGCGCTGAAACGCACCCTCGTTTCCCTGGCGGTCACGCTCTCGGTCCTCTCTCTGGAGGCGTCGGGCCCTGGCGGACCTGCCACGCCACCGGTGCAGGCGCTGTACGAAGACGCCGTGGCCAAAGAGAAGGCTGTTCGCACGGCGCTCATGCCAGAGCAGCCACCGGCAACGGTGCTGAAGGCGGTCCGAACCGTCGTTGAAGAGTACGAGTCGCTCGTCCGCGCCTATCCGACCAGCGGGTATTGTGACGACGCCCTGTGGTACGCGGGAGAGCTGTCGCTCGACGCGTTCGACAAGCTTGGTTTCGCGAGAGACAAGGATGCAGGCGTGCGCCTGCTGCGAGCACTCGCGTCCGAATATCCAACGAGTAAGTTTGCCAGGCAGGTGCCGCAGCAGTTGGCGCGTGCCGGCGGAGGAGTTGTCGGGAAAGCGGAGCCACTCGCGCGAGTCGATCCACCGGCGCCGGTACGGCCCCTCCATGGCGCCCCCGCGGCTGAAGGCACGCGGGTCTCCCCC
>JBGOTP010000039.1:0-21491 GCA_041476545.1 Vicinamibacteria bacterium
CGATTGCGTTGTTTCACGTCCATGGATTCTCTCCTTTGGCTCCGCACCCTTATACACCAGGGACCCCTCCGCGTAGTCGGATTGTTTCGTTGCCCACTACAAGTACATGAGGAACTTCAGAGACAGCAGCGCAAATCCCGCGACGATGGCGACAAGCGTGCCGCGCTCGCTGAAGACGGTGTCACGCCACGAGAACCGCGTGTCCCTGAGCGCCGATGGCGACAGAGAGCCTCCAGATGGCACCCACCGCGGTACGTGCGCGAGGTACTTGCGATAGCCGTCCCCAAGCCGCTCCTTGAGCAATCCTTCTTCCCATCGCACGATGGCGTGGTACTCGAAGGCGAGAAGCAGCACGACGAGAGGCGCGACCCAGAGAAGATTGGCGGCAATACTAAAGCCGGCCCAGAGCGCGATGTTTCCGAGGTAGAGCGGATTGCGCACGAGCGCGAATGGGCCCGTGGAGACGAGCGGCCCCAGCCGGTCGCTCCGGGTTCGCGAAATGACGCCAATCTGCCGGACTGCCCAGAGCCTCAGCCATTCACCGGCCGCGACCAATGCGATGCCGAACGAGGCAACGAGCCACGCGGGTCTTCGCGACGGGATGGCGACGAGTGCGAACACAATCGGGAGAGGCAGCGACGTTCTCCACCTGAAGAGCCGCCCTCCGACCCGGATCAACCAATCCGCATCTTGCTGTTGGGCCTGGGGTTGTGGAGTAGGCGGACGGGTCATTGCGGGGCGGCCGAGTATAACTGAAAGCTGGCAGCTGAGAGCCGACAGCTGTGGCGATAGCTCCCAGCTCTCGGCTTTCGGCTCTCAGTCTTTGACACCTGACTGTCCTCCGTTGATATAATCCGGACTTGATCGGTCGCATATCGCATGTCTTCGTCGTCTCTCCCATCTTCGCCTCCCAGTCCGGTGGTCGATCGAACCGCTGACTCTGTCCTTGACCTGATCGGCAGGACGCCCCTCGTGCGGCTCCACCGGTTCGAACGCGAGACGCCCGGGGTTGAGCTGTACGCAAAGGCCGAGTGGCAGAATCCGGGCGGCTCCGTCAAGGATCGCGCCGGGGCGCGAATGATCGCGGACGGGGAAGCGTCGGGGGCGCTCAGACGAGGACTGACAATCGTCGATGCGACGTCGGGCAACACGGGGATTGCGTATGCGATGGTTGGCGCGGCGCGCGGCTATCCGGTGAAGTTGTTCCTGCCCGAGAATGCGAGTCCCGAGCGGAAACTGATTCTTCGCGCGTTCGGCGCCGAACTCGTGTTGACCGATCCGCTGGAAGGCACCGATGGCGCCATTCGGGAAGTCCGGCGCCTCTTCGCCGCACATCCCCACGAGTACTTCTACCCGGATCAGTACAGTAACGACGCCAACTGGCGTGCGCACTTCGATACGACCGGGCCGGAGATCATCGAACAGACCGGCGGGCGAGTGACGCACTTTGTCGCGGGGCTCGGAACGAGCGGCACCTTCATGGGGGTGGGACGCGCGCTGCGCCGGTTCAATCCTTCGGTCAGGCTGATTTCTTTTCAGCCCGACTCGCCGTTTCACGGGCTCGAAGGACTGAAGCACATGGCGACCGCGATGGTGCCCTCGATCTACGATCCGACGCTCGCGGACGAGAATCTGGGCGTCAGCACTGAGGAGGCGCACCGGCTGGTTCGACGGCTGGCGCGCGAGGAAGGGCTGCTCGTCGGCATCTCCTCGGGTGCCGCGCTTGCGGCGGCGCTCGCGGTTGCGCGGAGAATCGAGCGGAATGCGACCGGCGTCCCAAGTGTGCCGGTGGTGATCGTCACCGTGTTTCCAGACGGCGCGGAAAAGTACTTGTCCGAGACGTTCTGGACAGCGGAGGAATCCGGGGAATGACTGTTGTGCGCGTGCACCGCGTGAGGCTGACGACGGAGGTCGAGGCGGCGATTCGCCGGCACGGCGAGGAGACGTATCCCCACGAGTGCTGTGGCGCGCTCGTGGGCGCCGCCAATCGAATTGACGCAGCAGTCGCGTTGCCGAACATGACAGAGGAAGGACCGCGTCGCCGCTTTCTCGTGCGGCCGTCGGACTACCGGCTGGCGGAGCAGCGGGCGAGCGAGCGGGGAGGCGAACTGCTCGGTTTCTATCATTCGCACCCGGACCATCCGGCGCGGCCATCGCAGTTCGATCTCGACCACGCATGGCCGACCTTCGCGTACATCATCGTCGCGGTCGCCGGGCCTGGCGAGGGCCAGGCGCGCCGAAGCGCCGAAGGCGCGAAGGCGGGCGATATGACCGTCTGGTTTCTGAAAGAAGACCGATCACGTTTTGAAGAGGGCGAACTGAATGGCGACCAAGATCCTGATTCCGACACCGCTCCGGCCGTACACAGATAAGAAAGACGCGGTCGACGCCGAGGGCGCGACCGTCGGCGAGCTTCTCGCGGATCTCACCCGGAAGCACGCGGGACTCAAGGCGCACCTGTACAACGACCAGGGCAAGCTCCGGAGCTTCGTCAATATCTATTTGAACGACGACGACATCCGGTACCTCCAGAAGGAACAGACGCAGGTGTCTCCCGGGGACACGCTCAGCATCATTCCATCCGTAGCAGGAGGAGTGGAGACGACGATGGATCGCGGCGTCGGGGATCGTAGCGTCCGGCTTAAGCCGGACGCCACAAGTAAGCCGGATGATCTGCCGCAGCTCACCAACGACGAAATCAAGCGGTACAGCCGGCATTTGATCATGCCGGAAGTTGGCGTGGACGGTCAGCGGAAGCTGAAAGGCGGCAGCGTCCTGTGCATCGGTGCCGGCGGTCTCGGATCACCCGCGGCGATGTACCTGGCGGCCGCGGGAGTCGGACGGATCGGGGTCGTCGACTTCGACGTGGTCGATTTCAGCAACCTGCAGCGGCAGATCATTCACGGCACGCCGGACGTCGGCCGTTCGAAGCTCGCGTCGGCGAAAGATCGCCTGGTCGGGATCAATCCGCACGTCGATGTGCAGACGTACGAGACGGCGCTTTCGTCCGAGAACGCGCTGGAGCTGTTCGAGCCGTACGACGTCATCCTCGATGGGACCGACAACTTTCCGACGCGCTATCTCACCAACGATGCGTGCGTGCTGCTCGGTAAGCCGAACGCGTACGGCAGCATTTTCCGCTTCGAGGGACAGGCGTCGGTGTTCGCCGCGAAGAATGGCCCGTGCTACCGCTGCCTCTATCCGGAGCCGCCGCCTCCGGGACTCGTGCCCAGCTGCGCGGAAGGCGGAGTGCTCGGCGTCCTGCCTGGTGTGATCGGCGTGATTCAGGCGACTGAAGCGATCAAGCTCATCACGGGAATCGGCGAACCGCTCATAGGCCGGTTCCTGATTTACGACGCACTCCGGATGCGGTTTCGCGAGCTCAAGTTGAAGAAGGACCCCGATTGCCCGGTGTGTGGGACGCACCCAACGGTCACGAAACTGATTGATTACGAGCAGTTCTGCGGCATCCATCCAGTCGTCCAGGAGTCCTCAACCGTGAACGCTATGAATAATGCTGCGAACAATGCGCTGGAAATCTCGGCCGTCGAGTTGAAGCAGCGGCTCGACCGCGGCGATAAACTGACGCTCCTGGACGTCCGCGAGCCCAACGAGTACCAAATCAACCGGATCCCGGGAAACGTCCTCATCCCGCTTGGCGAAGTTCCCCGCCGGTATGCCGAGCTCAATGTCAATAAAGACGATGAGCTGGTCGTGTACTGCAAGATGGGCGGAAGAAGCGCAAAAGCGGCCGATTTCCTGCGATCCGTGGGCTTTAGCCGGGTGCTGAACCTCAAGGGCGGGATTCTGGATTGGATAGATAAGGTTGATCCCAGCCAGCCTAAATACTAATATAGGACTCAGCTGGTCGGATATCTGCCGCCGACCCAAATCGACCAGATGACCAGATGTCCAGATTGATGAAATGCTGAGACTCTCCAAGAAAGCGGACTACGCGCTCATGGCCATGAAACATCTGGCCCTGCGCGGTGATCGCGGCTCATCGAGCGCGCGCGAAATCGCGGAGCAGTACGACATTCCGATCGAGCTGCTGGCGAAAGTCCTGCAGCGGCTGGTGCGCCGAGGACTATTGGCGTCCCATCAGGGCACGCGCGGCGGTTATCAACTGGCGCGGGTTCCGCTGCAGATTTCGCTGGCGGACGTGATTCAGGCCATCGACGGTCCGGTCACGGTCACCGCCTGCTCGGTTGACGAAGGCACGTGCGAACAGTTCAAGAAGTGTAATGTCCGCGATCCGCTGTGGCGGGTCCGCGAGCGCATTCTCTCCGCCCTCGGCGAGTGCACGATCGCCGAGCTGGCGGCAGACATCCCGCCACCCGTACCGCCCTCGCGGGCGGCCGTGCTGCACACGAATTTGTGAGATGCCGGATCTGATGCGTCGACGGTAGGAACAAACAATGGCTGTGAAACTTCCCATCTACATGGATTACCACGCGACCACGCCGGTCGATCCGCGCGTCGTCGAAGCCATGCTGCCGTATTTCACGGAGCATTTCGGCAATGCGGCGAGCCGCAACCACCCGTTCGGCTGGGAGGCCGAGGAAGCGGTCGACCAGGCGCGCAAGCAGGTGGCCGACCTCATTGGCGCCAATGCCAAGGAGATCGTGTTCACGAGCGGGGCGACCGAGTCCAACAATCTGGCGATCAAGGGCGTTGCCGAGATGTACCGGGAGAAAGGCAATCACATCATCACGTGTGTGACCGAACACAAGGCGGTGATCGACACCTGCAAGCGTCTCGAGAAGGACGGCTATCGCGTCACGTATCTCCCGGTGCAGAAGGATGGGTTGATCGTCCTCGACGATCTGCGCAAGGCCATTACCGACAAAACGATTCTCATCTCGATCATGACCGCCAACAACGAGATTGGCGTCATCCAGCCGATCGCCGAGATTGGCGCGATTGCGAAGGAGAAGGGCATCCTGTTCCATACCGATGCCGTGCAGGCGGTCGGCAAAATCCCCTTCAACGTCAACGATCTCAAAGTTGATCTGGTCGCGATGAGCGCGCACAAGATATATGGCCCGAAGGGCGTCGGCGCGCTGTTCGTGCGGCGCCGCAATCCGCGCGTGCTGCTGGCTCCGCTCATCGACGGCGGCGGCCACGAGCGAGGCATGCGCTCCGGCACGCTGAATGTGCCCGGGATCGTGGGATTCGGCAAAGCCGCGGAGCTCTGCAGGCTGGAGATGGCCTCGGATACCGAGCGCCTGCGCGCGCTGATTGCGCGGCTGAACGACAAGCTCCACAAGGGCCTGGACGAAATCTACATCAACGGGTCCATCGAGCACCGGCTGCCGCACAACCTGAACATCAGCTTCGTCTACGTCGAGGGCGAATCGCTCCTGATGGGCATCAACGATGTCGCGGTGTCCTCGGGTTCGGCGTGCACCTCCGCGAGCCTGGAGCCGTCCTACGTGCTGAAGGCGCTTGGGGCCGGCGACGACCTGGCGCACTCGTCCATCCGGTTCGGTCTCGGCCGGTGGTCCACGGCGGAAGAAGTCGATTACGTCGCGAACAAGTTGATCAGCGTCGTGACCCGCCTGCGTGAGATGTCTCCGCTATACGAGCTCGCGAAGGAAGGCGTGGACTTGTCGACGATGCAGTGGGAAGTGCACTGAGTCGATCGACAAAGTTGAAAGTTGGAAGTGAGAAGTTACAAGTAGGACGGACAACGTCGCGTTCGGCTTCAGCCGGACCTTGAGGAGCAGCAATGGCTTATTCGAACAAGGTAATCGACCACTACGAGAATCCGCGCAACGTCGGTTCGCTTCCGAAAGAGGATCCGAATGTCGGAACCGGCCTCGTCGGAGCGCCCGAGTGCGGCGACGTGATGAAGCTTCAGGTGAAAGTGAATCCGGCCACTGGCGTCATCGACGACGCGAAGTTCAAGACCTTCGGCTGCGGGTCGGCGATTGCCAGCTCGAGTCTGGCCACCGAGTGGCTCAAGGGCAAGACGGTGGACGAGGCTCTCGCCATCAAGAACACCGACATCGTCAACGAGCTGAGCCTGCCGCCGGTGAAGATCCACTGTTCGGTGCTGGCCGAGGATGCCATCAAGGCGGCGATCGGGGATTACAAAAAGAAGCAGGGCCTCTCGAGTGGCAAGCCGGCCGACACGCACGCGCAGCCGACAGCGTGAAGGTGAACCCGGAATCTGAGAATTTGAGGATGTGAGAATGTAAGGATGTTGGAATGTCAGGACAGATTCTCACATTCTTAGATCCTCACATCCTCACATTCGGAAGATTTTCAACACCTGTCATGATCGAAATTACTGATACGGCGGCGAAGAAAATCAGGACCCTGATGGCCAAGCAGGGCCTCGACGAGGGTGGTCTGCGCGTCGGCGTCAAAGGTGGCGGCTGTTCCGGACTGAGTTACGTGTTCGCGTGGGAACGGGAACCGCGATTTGGTGATGATGTATTCGAAGGACAGGACGGCGCCAGGATCTTTGTCGACAAGAAGAGCCTGTTGTACTTGGACGGCACCGTCCTCGACTACGACACGAGCATGCTGAGCAAAGGGTTCGTCTTCAACAATCCCAACGCGAAGTCGAACTGCGGCTGCGGCAGCTCGTTCGGGGCGTGACTTCCCCCACCGTTCAGATGTGCCGCAGTTGCGGCGGCGGTGCGCCCGTCGACGTGCACTTCTGTCCGCAGTGCACGAAGATCCTCACGCTCGGCCGGCACGGCGACTATTTCGCGTTTCTCGGAATGCCGCGAAAGCTGAACCTCGACATGGCCGATCTCGATCAGAAGTTCAGGGCGCTCAGCCGCCAGTTTCATCCCGACTACTTTTACAACGCGCCGCTGGCGGAGCGTCGCGCCAGTCTCGAGCGGTCGTCGTATCTGAATGACGCCTATCGGACACTGCGCCAGCTGATTGCGCGCATGGAGTATCTGCTGGAGCTGGAAGGGATGTCGCCGGGCAGCACCGGGAAGCCCGGCCCCGTCGCTGCGGCGGCTGCCGCCGTCCCGCCAGCGTTGCTCGAGGAAGTATTCGCACTGAACGAGGAACTGGACGACGTCCGGGAGCTTCGCGAGAGAGGGGCCGCGGAAGACGAATGGAAGGCGCGGTTGCAGCATGCGCGTCAGCCGATCGACGCCAGGCGCACCGAGCACGAGGACGACTTGAAGAGCCTCGCGGCGAAGTGGGACGCACTCGTCGACTCAGGCGGTCGCGAGGGTGATCGACGTGCCATCCTTGGCGCGCTGCAGGATCGGATGCTCGAGCGGAACTACATCAACAACCTGCTGGCAGGCATTGAGAGAGAGTTGAATTCGTGACGCTGAGTCGACACAAAGGACACCAAGGACACGAAGTGTCAAACACGTTCGGTTACGAACCTTACCTTTGTGTCCTTCGTGTCCTCTGTGGTGAAAGCGTTTAGCCACATGAGCAAAGTCGTCGGCATCGATCTCGGTACCACGAACAGCCTCGTCGCCTATGTGAAGGATGGCGCACCGGTCGTGATCCGCGACAATGGCCGGGACGACAGCAGCGGCCTGGTCCCGTCCGTCGTATCGGCCTCGGCCGAGGGCACCATCTACGTTGGCCGCGAAGCGCAGCGCCGTCTGCTGACCGACGCAGGCCGAACGGTGTATTCCGTGAAGCGATTCATGGGCAAGTGCGCCGACGATGTGCGGGACGAGGCCCGGCTCTTTCCGTTCAAGATCATCGACGGGCCCGGGGGAGCTGACGCGAACGACGCGGCGACGGCCGGAGTAGACCCCGGAGTAAACCGCGGGGTGGACGAAGCCGCGAAGGGCGGCCGCGTGCTGCGCATCGGACTCGGCGAGCGCGAGTTCACACCGCCGGAGATCTCGGCGTTCATTCTGCGCGAGCTGAAGGGGCGTGCCGAAGCGTTTTTCAAGGAGCAGGGGGAGTTCGACTTCGAAGTTGAACGAGCGGTCATCACGGTCCCCGCGTATTTCAACGACGCCCAGCGAACGGCCACGCGCGACGCGGGACGTATTGCGGGTCTTGACGTCCTGCGCATCATCAACGAGCCGACGGCGGCCTCGCTGGCGTACGGCCTCGACAAGCGGCACACGGGCATCATCGCCGTATACGATCTGGGCGGCGGCACGTTCGATATCTCCATCCTGCGGGTCGAGGACGGCGTGTTTCAGGTCCTGTCGACCAACGGCGATACCCATCTTGGCGGCGACGACCTCGATCAACTGCTGATGGAGCGCGTGCTTGCGGATCCCGCGCTTGTGGCGTCCGGCTTCAGCCGGACTGCAGAAGGGGTTCAGGAAGTTCGCAAAGCCGTCATCCAAACCAAGCTCGAGCTCTCGGAGCACGACGAGGCCGAGATTCGAGTCGGCCCATACCGGACGCGCCTCTCCCGCGCCGAGTTCGACGCCGTGATCCGGCCGACGATCGATCGCACGCTGGTACCGTGCCGTGAGGCGCTGGCAGACGCCGGGCTGCAGGCCTCGCAGATCGACGAGGTCGTGCTGGTGGGCGGATCCACGCGCGTCCCGCTCGTGCGCCGGCTCGTCGCGGAGCTCTTCGGTCGCCAGCCGCACAGCGAAATCAATCCCGACGAGGTTGTCGCGCTTGGCGCGGCCGTCCAGGCCGAGAACCTCGTGACCGGCAACCGCGACATGCTCCTGCTCGACGTCACCCCGCTCTCTCTCGGCATTGAGACCATGGGCGGCGTCGTCTCGAAGATCATCCTGAGAAACTCCACGATACCGGCGACTGGCAGCGAGATGTTTACCACCGCGGTCGACAATCAGACGGCCGTCGATGTCCACGTGCTCCAGGGGGAACGCGAGCTCGTCGCGGACAATCGCTCGCTGGCGCGGTTCAGGCTGCGTGGCGTCCCGCCGATGCCTGCCGGCATGCCGCGGGTGCAGGTGCGGTTTCAGATCGACGCGAACGGCATTCTGAACGTCACGGCCGGCGAACTTCGGACCGGCATCGAACAGACCATCACCGTGACGCCGTCCTACGGATTGAGCGATGAGGACGTCGAACGGATGCTGGTGGAGTCGTTCGAACATGCGGAAGCCGACTTCGCCGCCCGGCTGCTCATCGATGCGCGCAACGAAGCCGAGTCGGTGATCATGCACACGGAAAAATCACTGCGCGCACCGGAGTTCGCCCAGATCGCCAGGACGGAACTGGCTTCGGATGAGCCGCGGCGCATCGAGCACGCGCTCGCAGGTCTGAAAGAGATCCTGAGTGCTCCCGATCGCGACGCGATTCTTCAGGCGACACACGTGCTCAACGACGTCACGAGGCATCTCGCGGAAGTCATGATGAATCGATCGGTTCACGCCGCGCTGACCGGAAAGAACGTCGACCAGATCAACTGAGAGCTGAAAGCTGACAGCTGACAGCTCCGAGGATCAACAATGCCCAAAGTGACATTCATCATCGACGGGGAACGGCAGACCGTCGAGTTCGAACACGGCAGACTCCCGTACTCGAATCACGGCAAGGCCGAGTCGTTTCTCGACGTGGCCAAGAACTTTCACGTCGCCCTCGAGCACGCGTGCGGCGGGAGCTGCGCCTGTACGACCTGCCACGTGATCATCCGCGAGGGCGACGAGCACCTGAGCGAGATGCAGGACGATGAAGCCGATCGTCTGGATACCGCCTGGGGACTCACCGCGCAGTCGCGTCTCGGCTGTCAGGCCGTGATTTCAGGCGACGTGGTCTGCGAGCTGCCGATGTACACCCGCAACTACGTGCAGGAGGGCGGCGGCATCCAACTGGGCAAGTCCACGCGGGTCAAACCGGAGGCGCCGAAAGAAGGAGGCGCCGCAGCGACCCAGGAGGCGATGCCGTGAAGTGGACCGACGCCGAAGATATCGGGATCGCGCTGGCCGAGAAGTTTCCCGGTGTGGATCCGCTGACGCTTCGATTCACCGATCTCCGCGAACGCGTGCTCGCGCTCGACGGCTTCGATGACGATCCCAAGTCCTCGAACGAGCCGAAACTCGAGGCCATCCAGATGGCGTGGCATGAAGAACATTCGGAAAGTTCAAACTGAAAAGTTAGAACTTAGAAGGACTGCGCAGTCCTTTTGATTTGTGAGTTCTAACTTTTCAGTTTCTGCAGGTTTGCCGGAATGTAGTGGACGTACGCGTTGAGCAGCGTGATGGCTTCCGACTTCTCGTCCAGGTCGGCGGCGAGCACGTCGCGCAGCGACGCGATGCCGGCGAGCGCACCGTTCTCGAGGACGATGAGATGCCGTACGTGCGACTGCTGCATCCGGCTGAGACAGACTTCGTAGTCCTCACTTCCCTCGGCAATGATGAGATCGGTCGACATCACGTCGCCGACGATCGTGGTGGCGGGATTCCGTTCGGCTGCGACGACGCGAGTGAGCACGTCACGTTCGGAAAAAATGCCGACGAGGCGCCCATCGTCGACAACCGGTACCGCGCCGATCTCATGTTCCGCCATCAGGCGCGCCGCGTCAGCAATCGACACGCCGCGCTCCACCGTGATCGTTTCGCGATCGCCGAGGATCGCCTTGATCGACTTCATCGGTTGTGCCTCCGGTCGGATTCTACGTCCACGCAAATCCCTGTGCTAGACTCCGTTTGGAATGGGCTGGCGCGGGATGTTTCGGCCGGGCATGCGCGTGTACATCGTCCCGCTGGTCTCCGGAATCGCGCTGGCGGTGAGCGCCCTTCTCCCCTGGGTGCACGTTGGTGACGTGCCCTTGCAAGGCGCATCCCAAATGGCCGCGCTCTGGGTGCTCGGCCTCGGCGCTCTGGCCGCGGTCCTGGCGGCGTTGAGCCTCATCACCCGCAGGAATTCACGTCATCCGCTCCTCGTGGTCGGCCTGGCCGCGTTCGGCATCATGTTCCTCTCCTGGCGCATCATGCCGCGCCTGGCCGTGAACCGTGCCCTCACCATCTCCCAGGCGGTCGCCATCGTGGAGGACGCGCCGATGGACGAGGCTCCCGAGGCGCGGGTCGGGGGCGGCATCTATCTCGGCCTGGCCGCCTCCAGCGTCCTGGTCGGCTTCGGCATGACGATTGTGATCAAACGCGCATCCCAACCATACGTCGCGGCCGAGCCCGACGACGACGTGTAGCCCCGCGAACCTTGTGAACCCCGTGAACCCCGTGAACCCATGAAGATCCACATAGCCCACAGCCCCGATTCCGATGATGCGTTCATGTTCTACGGCCTGGCGAGCGGTCGCGTACCGTCGAACGGCTTCGAGTTGGAGCACGTGTTGTCGGATATCGAAACCCTGAACCGGGCGGCGTTCGACGGCACGTACGAGATCACGGCCGTCTCGTTCCATGCGTACGCGCATCTGACCGATCGTTATCTGCTATTGCCGCATGGCGCCAGCATGGGCGATCGCTACGGTCCGGTGGTGGTCGCCAGGAATGATGGACCGTCGACGCTCGAAGGCGTTCAAGTCGCTGTGCCCGGAGAACTGACGACGGCGCTGCTGGCGCTCAGGCTGTTCGATCCAGGGGTGAGCTACATCGTGATGCCCTTCGACGAGATTCAGGACAAGGTGAAGTCGGGCGAGGTCGCGGCGGGGCTCCTGATTCACGAGGGCCAGTTGACGTATGCCGACGAAGGCCTGAAGAAGATCGTGGACCTCGGTGAATGGTGGGCGGATCGGACGGGCGGCCTTCCGCTGCCGCTTGGTGGAAATGTCATTCGTCGCGATTTGGGAGCGACGACAATCGCGACATTGTCGCAGATGCTGCACGACAGCATCGCCTACGGTCTGGATCACCGGTCCGCCGCCGTTGACTACGCCATGCAGTTCGGGCGCGGTCTGGATCGGACGCGCACCGATCGATTTGTGGGCATGTACGTGAACGATCTGACGCTCAACTACGGCGATCGCGGACGCAAAGCCGTCTTCCAGTTGCTCGGTGAGGCACAGGCGGCCGGCCTGCTGAAGAAGCCGGTGCAGGTCGAGTTTACGAACTGACCAGTCCCTCGGAGTCCAGGGCTTCGTATGGCGCCAGTGATGGGTCGAGCGCGATTCCATGCACCCTTGCAAACAGCGCGTGGATCTGGCGTACGCCCTCGGTGAGCGC
This sequence comes from Vicinamibacteria bacterium, assembly GCA_041476545.1. Lineage (GTDB taxonomy): Bacteria > Acidobacteriota > Vicinamibacteria > Vicinamibacterales > CAVVIG01 > JBGOTP01. The sequence goes on from JBGOTP010000039.1 coordinate 12,063, forward strand.
GGCGGGGCCTGGCTGGAGAATGTACGTCGACTTCACTTCGAAGATCCGCTCGTTCATCACCGCGCTCACGCGGCTCCAGTCGTTCCGCCCGCGAATCGTCTGCTTCCTCACTCTCTTTCCGCACCATGAGGCGAAGACGATCTCCGGATCCCGCTGAGCGACGTCGGCGGCACTCACGATCCGATCCCGCGCCAACCCCGCACCGATCAACTCGGGGAAGATAGGAACGCCTCCGGCTATCTCGACCAGCTCTTCGACCCAGCGGATGCCGGAAATCAGAGGTTCGTCCCACTCTTCGAAGAACGTTCTGAGCCTGCGAGGAAAACGAGCCGCCGACGCTCGGACCAACTCGAGGCCGTTCTCGAAATCTCGTGAGAGTCGCTGGGCCTCGCGTTGACACCCGACGAGGCCCCCGACCATGCGGATCATCTGCAGGATCTCGGCGATCGATCGCTGGTTGAACGTCACGACGTTCAGCCCCCGCCGTACAAGTTCGGTTCCCAGGTCGGCTTGAAGATCCGAGAAGGCCAGAACGAGGTCGGGCTTCAGCGCATCGATCTTGTCGAACCGCGCGTTGATGAAGGCCGAGACTTTCGGTTTCCGCCGCGCTTCCGGCGGTCTGACCGTGTAGCCCGACACTCCCACGACCCGATGTCCTTGACCGAGCAAGTACAGCGTTTCGGTGGTCTCCTCGGTCAGGCAGACGATGCGCTGGGGGTAGGGATCCACGAATGTGGTCATCTGGTCATGACCAAATTCACCGACGCGCTTCCCCATGGAGAGCCTGCGCGAAGCGTTCCGCTGCAAGGACGATTCTCGGACCCGGTACGACGAACTCGTCGCCACCGAGAAGATACACGCGGTTGTTCCTGATGGCGGGGACCGCGGGCACCGCATTCCAGACGCGTCGCTCCGCGTCGAGGTCGCTGCGCTGGAGCGAGTCGCCGTAGCGCAGCTCGAGAATCACGTCTGGCGCGCGGGCCAGGATCATCTCCGTGCTCATCGACACCGACTCTCGGTTGATGTCCGCCATGACATCCACGCCGCCCGCCAACTCCAGCAGATCGTGCAGGAAGCCGATTCCGCCGCTGGCATTGACGCCGCGAAGTGCCCCGGCTTCGCGTTCGAAGACGAGCAGCGTCCTCGGGCGAGGCCGTCCGGCGACGCGCGCCTTGATTGAGGCGAGCTGCTGCTCGATTCGAGCGGCTGCGGCATCGGCCGCGGCCCTTGCGCCGACGCGTTCGCCCAACGCGCGCAGTGTCTGCGTAATGTCGGACAGTCCGCGGTGGACATACGGAAACATCGGGATGCCCGCGCGCGCGAGCTGCTGCTTCACGTCGGTCTGGGTGTCGTAGACGAGGACGAGATCCGGCTTGAGTGACAGGAGACGCTCGACATTCGGATCGATCAATCCCCCGACGCGAGGCAGTCGATTCACGGCCGGTGGAAATCGATCGTAACTGCTCACGCCGACGATCCGATCTTCGACGCCCATCACGAAGAGCATCTCCGTCGTCGCGGGAATGAGCGAGATGATCCGGCGCGGCGGCATCAGGGCTGACGCCGCACGGGCCGGTACCGGGGCGGCTCGTCCCTGAACCGCTTGTCCCTGGACGGCGACCACGCGGGCCGCGGTGGCCGCCGCTCCGCGAGCACTCAGCCCAGCCGTCTGGCAGACAAGCAGGACAGCACTGCCCAGGAGCGTGGCGAGCAGCGCTCGGCGAACCGCGCGAGCTGCACGCCCCCGATCCCTCAGGCGCGACGGAACAACAGCCATAGAAACACCGGCCCTCCGATGATCGCCGTGACGATGCCGACCGGCAGCTCGAGGGGAGCAAACGCGGTCCGTGCGGCGAGATCGCAGGCGATGAGAAATGCCGCGCCGAAGAGCGCCGAGGCGGGGAGCACAAGGCGATGGTCGGCGCCGACGACCAGACGGACAAGATGCGGAACAATGATACCGACAAATGCGATAGGACCGCCGAGCGACACGGCGGCGCCCACGGCCAGCGACGCGCTCACGAGCGCGACCCGCTCGGCACGCGGAACGTTGACGCCGCGGGCGGCGGCCGACTCGATCCCGACGCTCATCAGATCGAGCACGCGGGGAAGCGAGGCGAAGCCGACCCACGCGATGGCCATCGGGACGAATGCTGCACTGAGAGGTCCGTACGACGCCTGGTCGAGCGATCCCATCATCCAGCGCATGGTCTGGAACGTCTCGGTGAAGTCGGCCAGATACTGGACAAAGCGGACGACCGCCGAGAGGAGCGCGGTCAGCGTCACGCCCGCAAGCAGCAGCACCATTGTCGATGTGCCGCGGCGCCGCGCGGCCGACAGACCATAGACGATGGCGAGCGCGCCCAGCGAGCCGGCGAAGCTGGCCAGCGGCACCGCGGAGACGCCGAACAGAGAAAAGTTCGCGTGGAACGTAATCGCCAGCATGGCGCCGAGCGATGCGCCGGCCGAGACGCCGAGCGTGTCGGGTGAGGCGAGCGGATTGCGAAGCAGTGCCTGAAAGACGACGCCGGCCAGCGCCAGGCCGCTCCCGACCAGGGCGGCCGCCAGTACTCGCGGCAGACGCGCGACGAAGAGAATCTGCGCGTCGACGTTGTCGGCGAACGGCCGGCTGCGATCCAAGGCGTTCGCCAGGCTGAAGGGCGTGCTCCCGGCGAGCGGCGCCAGGACCATGGCGCCCAACGCCAGCGCACCAAACCCCAGCACTGTGGCGGCGAACCGCCGTCTGAGCGGCGTGTGTGCCTTCAATTCGACCGCGCAATCGGGACGACCGTCAGATGACCTGCGCGCTCGTGAAAGTGGACGTCCGCGTCCATGCCATACACCGCGCGGATGTTCGCCGCGGTGAGGACCGCTCGCGTGTCGCCTGCCGCGACCACCTGCCCCTGCTTCAGCAGCACGAGGCGTTCGCAGAGCGCCGCCGCGACATTCAGGTCATGGGTGGAGACAACCATCGTTGTGCCGCGATCGCGATTCAGTCGTCTGAGCAGCGACACCATCTCGAACTGATAGCCGAGATCGAGAGACGACGTCGGCTCATCGAGGAGGAGCACGTCGGTGGCTTGCGCGAGCGCGCCGGCGATGACGACGCGTTGCTTTTCGCCACCACTCAGGGTGTCGAACGTCCGCGTTTCGAGCGGGGTCGTGTCGGTGGCGGCGAGCGCCGCGTGGGCAATGTCGAGGTCGCCTGCTCCCTCGAGTTCGAAGGCGCCAAGGTGGGGGTATCGGCCCATCAGGACCATGTCGAGGACCGTGAAATCGAAGGCCGAGTGCGTTTCCTGCGGGACGACGGCGATCCGGCGCGCGACTGCGCGCCTCGACATCGAATCGAGCGGCGCGCCACTCAGGATGACGCGGCCGGCACAGGGTCGCAGCATGCCGGCGAGGATTCGGAGAAGCGTCGTCTTCCCGGAGCCGTTCGGACCGAGGAGGCCGACTATGCTTCCACGGTCGACGCTGACCGACACCCGGTCCAGGACGAGTCTGGCGCCGACCCCTACACGGTCGTAGGTGAACGAGACCTCAACCGCCTGCAGCACGCTTACGCCCGGGGCTAACGCCCGGCAGCCCGATCACCGCGTGAGTATAGCCCGAAACTTTCCGGGTTGCCTCGCGTGCAGGGTTTGCGTAACATTACCTGTTGCACGCAGGCAGTCCTACCAGCCCAAGAGGAGCGCATGAGCAAGAGTTCGACCGTAACCGTTCGAGAGAGGCCTGTCGAAGAGGTGGCTTCGGCGAACGTCGGCGGTCTCACGATTCACGGCGAGACGTTTGTGGTTCAGACCGATCAGCGCGTCGAGCTTGTGGACCTCACGAACCGTGTCATGGAATTCGTCCGCCGTTTCAACATCCGGGAAGGGTTCGTCAGCCTCTGGTCGATGCACACGACCTGCGCGCTGTTCATCAACGAGTTCCAGACGGCGCTGCTGGCGGACATGCGGCGGTTCCTCGAGCAGATGGTCGCTCGTGATGCCGAGTGGCTCCATAACAACCCGGAGCATTCCGACTGCGATCGGATGAATGCCGATTCGCATCTGCGCGCGCTGCTCCTTGGCCACAACCTGACGCTCCAGGTCAGCGGTGGCGAAGTCGTCCTGGGACAGTGGCAACGCGTGCTCATGGCGGAACTCGACGGCCCGCGCGCCCGATCGCTGCGCATACAAATCTTCGGAGTGTCCTGACCCAGAGGAATCGGGTAATCGGGTGATTGGGTAATCGGCAATCTGCGGTCGGCAATCCAATTACCCAATTACCAGATTGTCCAGTTATCCAATTTCCCGATTATCCAACTACCCAATTCGCCATGCAGCGCCGCCTTGCCGCCGCCGGCCTCGCTGAAATCTCCGAGAAGCTCGAGGCCGGGGCGCGCCTGGATACCGCCGACGGCGTCCGCCTCTTCGAAAGCCCGGATCTGCTGGCCGTTGGCTGGCTGGCCAATCGAGAGCGCGAACGGCTCCACGCCGGCCGCACGTATTTCAACTACAACATCCGGCTCGAAGCGACGAACGTCTGCGTGGCGAGCTGCCTCTTCTGCGCGTTCGCGCGGCTGAAGCCGGGCGATTCCGGCGCCTACACGATGTCGCTCGAGGAGGCGTGGGACAAGCTGCGGTCGCGCAGTCATCAGCCTCTCACCGAAGTCCACGTCGTGAACGGGCTGCACCCCGACCTGCCCTTCGACTACTACACGGAGCTCCTGCGCGGTTTCAAACGCATCAGGCCGGACATTCATCTCAAGTGCTTCACGGCGGTCGAAATCGCGTTTTTCTCGGATCTCTACGCGATGAGCGACGAGCAGGTCCTGCGCGAGCTCATGGCGGCCGGTCTTGATTCGCTGCCCGGCGGCGGCGCGGAGATTTTTGCCGAGCGCGTCCGTCGGAAGATCGCGCCCGACAAGTGCGGCACCGATCGCTATCTCGACATCCACCGTATCGCCCATCGTCTTGGTCTGCGATCGAATGTGACGATGCTGTACGGTCACATCGAGACGGCGGCGGAGCGCGTGGACCACATGGAGCGCGCCAGAGCGCTTCAGGACGAGACCGGCGGTTTTCAGGCGTTCATTCCGCTTGCGTTCCATCCCGATAACAACCAGATGCGGAAGCTGCCGGCGCCGAGCGCCGCCGACACACTGCGGGTGCACGCCGTGGCGCGGCTGATGCTCGACAACATCCCGCACGTCAAGGCGTTCTGGATTGCGACAGGCGTCGACGTGGCGCAGACGTCCCTGTGGTTCGGCGTGGACGATCTCGACGGCACGGTGCAGGAAGAGAAGATCTACCACATGGCCGGCGCGCGGACGCCCGAGGCGATGACGACGCGGGAGATCGCCCGGCTCATTGCGGCGGCCGGCCGCGAGCCGATCGAGCGCGATACCCTCTACAACCGCGTCGCGCGCGCAAGCTGACGCTGCGGCGCGCTCAATCCGAGGCGCGCGATGACTTTGCCGGTCTCGCTTGGTTTCGACGGGACTCGACCCGCGCGCCCTCGCTGTCAGCGCAGGAAGGCCTCGACCTCGCGCGCGAAGGCAGCCGGCTGGTCCAGCATGATGAAGTGGTAACTGCCGTCGATGCGGTGCAATTTCACATTGGCGAGGCCCGCATAGGCTGAACCATAAAGTGCGTCGACGGCGGCGGCAGGCTGCCCCATTTGCGAATCGTAGGCGTAAAGGACGGTCGTGGGCGCGTTGATCATTCCCAGGTCGGCGCGCACGTCAGTCACCATGTCTTCATACATCGCCATGGCGACAGTCCTCCGGTCGGACCTCAGGGCCCAGTCGAGCACCGTGGGCCGCGGGGCTTCCGACTTGACCAGGTTGGCGATGGCTCCCGTTTCGGAGGCGGAGAACTGCGCGTCGCTCTGGGCGATCAGCTGGTCGCGCATCGCGGCGGCCTGCGGCTCGACCATCCTGGACGTCGCCATCGGGCCGAACAGCAGCGAGTAGAAGGGCAGCGCGTCCACAATCAGTACCCGGCCTATCGACTGGGGATGCTGGACCGCGACCTCGAGCGCCATCAGGCCGCCGAGCGAATGGCCGATGATCGCGGGATGGTTCAGATGCGCGGCGTAGTCCGCCGCTTCGTTGACCAGCGATTGCAACAGTGGGCCCTCAGCATTGGCGCCGGGCGCCGAACCGGCGAAGCCGTTCACCTGCAGCACATGGACGCGACGGGTGGCCGCCAGCTGTTTCACGGTCGCGTCCCATACGGCGCCGGACGAGGCGAGCCCGGGGATCAGGATCACGTCTGGTCCCTTCCCCGTGACTGTGACAAAAAACCGCGTCGGCGCCTGCGCCAGAGCGGCCGGCACGAGCAGTGCGATGGCGGCGGCGAACGTGAGAAGAGTTCTGCGGATCATGCGTCCCCTATTGCGCCGCGAGGTGGTCTCTCTAACCGTCATCGAGAAACACGTTCTCGATGCGCTTCCCGAACAGGCGCGCGATACGGAAGGCCAGCGGCAGCGAGGGATCGTATTTCCCTGTCTCGATGGCGTTGACCGACTGGCGCGAAACGCCGAGCGCATCAGCGAGGTCGCCCTGGCTCCACCCGCGCGCGGCGCGCAGCTCGCGCAGCGTGGTCTTCACCCTGCTGTCCCGCGCCGGCGGCGGGCGGCCTGCACTCCGAACGACACGCCGTAGGCGAAGAAAAATCCCGGGCCGACCATCATCATCGAAGGAAAGAACCTGGCCCGGGGAACGACCTGGAAGAGTTCAAGGAAGCTCCAGATCACCGCGACGGAGAGGGTGATCGCGCCACCCGACAGCAGCGCGTCCACCTGGATCGTGCGCGTGTATTCGTCGGTCTCGCGCAGCAGCCGGCCCATCAACCAGAACACGGCGGCGATCGGCGCCCCGGTGATGACCGCCACCAGCCCCAGCGCCCATTTCGGCGGCTCGCCCATCGCCCTCAGCATGATCGGTCCGGCGAAGCAGAACACCGAATAGAAAATCATCAACGGGACGAAGAGCCGGAGATAGCGGCGGTTGGCCTGCTTGAAGGTGATTTTCGTCATCGAGTCGATCCTGTCAAGTTTCATTGACAGTAACCGGTTGGCGGCGGCCTGTCAAGTGACCCTTACAAGCCTTGGCGTTCTGCCAACGACTCAATCCACATCGACCAGATGTCGCGATGTCCAAATGTCCAAATTCGTCCCGTCCCGCTATACTCGATTCACTGGATGTCGACGCTCCTGCCGGTCCTCACCGCCTACGAAAAGGAACACCTCTCGGAGCGCCAGCCGCTCCCGGAGCGCTACGTCGGGTTGTCCGACGAGGAGATGGACGCGCGCATTCAGGCGGCGAAGCAGAAACTCGGTTCGCGCCTCGTCATTCTCGGCCATCACTATCAGCGCGACGAGGTGATCAAGTTCGCCGACCACGTTGGCGACTCGTACCGGCTTGCGCAACAGGTGAGCCGGCATCCGGATGCGGAGTTCATCGTGTTCTGCGGCGTGCACTTCATGGCCGAGAGCGCCGACGTGCTGAGCGCCGACCATCAGCAAGTCATTCTGCCGGACCTTGCCGCCGGCTGTTCGATGTCCGACATGGCGGGACCCGATCAGCTCGAGATGTGCTGGAACGATCTGGTCCAGATGGGCGTGGCGAGCGTGGTGCCGGTCACCTACATCAATTCCGCCGCGGCGATCAAAGCCTTCGTGGGCGAGCACGGTGGCGTCGTCTGCACATCGTCGAATGCCGCGGCCACGCTTCGTTGGGCGTGGGAGCGTGGTGACCGCGTGCTGTTTCTTCCCGACCAGCATCTGGGTCGCAACACCGCGTATGCGATGGGCGTGCCGCTCGATCGAATGGTCGTGTGGGATCCGGACGAGATGCAGGGCGGCCTCACTCGTGAGGCGGTCCAGCAGGCGCGCATCATCCTCTGGAAGGGCCATTGCTCGGTGCACGAGAAGTTCACCGTCCGCCAGATTCAGAACCTCCGCGCTCAGCATCCCGGCATCCGCGTGATCGTGCATCCCGAAGTGACGTGGGAGGTTGTGCAGGCGGCCGACGCGTCGGGCTCAACCGAGCAGATCATCAGGACGGTCAAGGAAAGTCCGATCGGATCCGTGTGGGCCGTCGGCACCGAAGTTCATCTGGTCAACCGCCTCGCGGAGCAGGTCCGCCCGGATCGCACTGTCATCTCGCTCGACCAGTTCGGTTGCCTGTGCTCCACCATGTTCCGCGTCTCGCCCAACCATCTCCTCTGGATTCTCGAAGGCTTGATCGACGGCGAGGTCCACAATCGGATCGTCGTTCCCGACGCGCAGAAGTACTGGACGAAGGTCGCCCTGGACCGCATGCTGTCGATCTCCTGATAAGAGAGCCTTCACCTCACAAAGAGCCTTCACCACGGAGGACACCAAGGACACGAAGGCCAAGCATTGGACTTCTCCCTCTAGCTCCCACCCCTGACTCATTTCCAGTTTGTGCATTCCCCGTTGGCCCAGGCCGCGCCGAGTGCGGTCCGTCACCCATTACACTTTTGCGCGCAGATCAGTCGTTGATGGGCTCAAACCTCCCGGATTGCGTGCAAACGGTCGGCGACTGTCTCCCGGGCCGTTGCGTGGTGCGTATGCTGTCAAAGGGCGGAACGACGAATCGAGCATCGCGTTGTCGTTATCGCAATATTGCTATACACTTGGAGTTGCCCGATGCCTCGGACGAGGGTAGTTTTCTTCCAAGAGGCGCCCGGACACGTGCCGGTGGTTGACTGGCTGCGAGAACTTCGGCGCCGAGACTCAAAGGTCTATGCCAAGTGCGTCGCGGCGATTGAGCGACTTGCGGAGCTCGGTCACGAATTGCGGCGGCCGCTCGCGGATCTCTTGCGAGACGGCATCTACGAGCTACGGCCGAAGTCCGGCCACGTGAACTACCGGATTCTGTACTTCTTTCACGGACGCAGCGTCGCGGTCCTGGCGAACGGACTGACCAAGGAACGCAGAGTGCCGCCGGCCGAGATCGATCGCGCCATCGCTCGCAGACGGATGTTCGAAGAAGATCCCGACGGTCACACGTATGAAGAAACAACCGACGACCCCAAGCCGAACTAAAGACGGGTTGAAGATTCTCCATCGAATCACAGGTCGCGATCCACGGCTTCGCAAGGATATCGCCAGAGCCAAGATCGGTTTCCGCGTCGCTCAGCTGATCTACGATGCACGTGTGGCCGCCGGCATGACCCAGCAGCAGCTTGCCGATGTCGTCGGCACCAAACAATCCGTGATCGCCCGGCTCGAAGGTGCCGACTACGAGGGACATTCCCTGACGATGCTCAGTCGAATTGGAGACGCGCTTCATCAGAAGTTGGAAGTCAGGTTTGTCGCCCGTGAGCGAGATCGACAGAAGGTCGTCGCGGGCAACTCGGGCTGAAGCCGCATGCCATCGCTGGCCTGACAACGCTCCACGACAGAGGACAG
>JBGOTP010000040.1:0-21338 GCA_041476545.1 Vicinamibacteria bacterium
AGTTCTTCGCCCAGGCCCTCGAGGCCGCGCGCCGCGTGCCCGGCGTCGTTGCGGCAGGCCTGACGAGTCAGTTGCCGCTCAGCGGCGACCGCGACGAGTATGGCGCGCATTTCGAGGCAACGTCAACCCAGCCCGCGGCGACCTACGGCGTGTTCCGGTACGCAGTGAGCCCCGGCTATGTCGAGACGATGCAGATCCCGCTGCGGTCCGGCCGCCTGCTCGATGAACATGACGGCACAGGCGCGCCTCTGGTCGCGCTCGTCAGCGAGTCGCTGGCCGACGGCAGATTCCACGGCAACGCGATTGGCCAGCGTCTGCGCATCGGACCGGCCGGACCGTTCACCATCGTCGGCGTCGTGGGGGATGTCAAACAGCTGTCGCTGGCGCTGCGCGATCCGGACGCGGTTTACATCAACCCCGCTCAGTCCTGGTTCATCTCGTGGGTCGCGGACAGCACGATGTCGCTCGTGGTCCGCGCGCGCGGCGATGCGAGGGCGCTCGTGCCCGCCATCAGAAACGCCATCTGGTCCGTGGACAACGGTCAGCCGATCGTCCGCGTCGCGACGATGGATGATCTGCTCGCAGCCACGGCGGCCGAGCGGCGCTTCGCGCTGGTCCTCTTCGAGGTGTTCGCGCTCGTCGCGCTCGTGCTCGCGGCCGCCGGCCTCTACGGCGTCCTCGCCGGCAGCGTCGCCGAACGCACGCGCGAGATCGGCGTGCGCGCGGCGCTCGGTGCGTCACGGGCGGATATTCTCACGCTCGTCGTGGGCCAGGGCATGACGCTGACCGCGCTCGGTGTCGCGATCGGCCTCGCCGGCGCGGCGGCGGCGAGCCAGGCGATTCGCACGATGCTCTTCGGCATCTCGCGTCTTGATCCCGTCACCTATGCCGGCGTCGTTGTCCTGCTCACCGGCGTCTCGGCGATCGCGTGCGCCGTGCCGGCTTGGCGCGCGGCGCGCGTGGATCCGGCGAGCACGCTGCGCGCGGAGTGAGTGGAGCACTCCGCCGCCGACGGGAAGTCAGCGAGGCTGCTCGATTCAGGAGAACCCTCTCGCGGCCACCGTGCGGACCGCTGGTGTGGTCGCCGCAAAGACTCCCGGCTTCGGTGAGCTGGCACCGATCGTCCGATTCCCATTCCGTGACGGACACGCGATTCGGTGCGGGGAACATCAACGGTCGCTTCCCGATGCGTTTGGCGGATGGCGCCTTGGGGTACAAGGCTCAGGGCAGGTAGGGCAGGCATGCCCGTGTCACCACGACGACTGCCCATAAGAAGAACAGCCACGTTGACATCTGTTCGAGGACGATGTACTTGCGATCCGGCTCAAATCTGTAGGACAAGACATGCTGCCCCTGATGCACCTGCAGGGCTAGACGATCCCTATCCATGTACGTCTTGGCGGGTTGACCATCGAGATAGATCGTGTTCCACAAGAACGACTGAACATTGGTCGTCACGAACTGCTCCGCTTGCGCATTCACAACGACGTCAGACACCTGCCCCAACTCTTTTCCGTGACCGACAGAAAAAGATACCGGCGTGAGATTCTGCGGCGACGGAAGAGGCTCAAAGGACTTGACGTCTGCGTAGTCGTCGATGGAATAGAGAGCTGTCGGAGCATGAATCAAACCGTCTTTGTTTGAAAAAATGCGACAGTATTTCTCTTCAGTGACCTCGTACGCCCTGACAGAGTGGACGAGCTTGATGCCATACGACATGAACGTGAGCACCGACAGCACCGCGATCAGCCGTTTTGGCTCGACCTTCTTTAGACCCACCAAACAGACGATGGAACTGATGAAGAGAAACAGATTGATGTAGTTCGTCAGGCGATAGGGAAAGTTGATGTACTTGAAAATCGATGGCACCCACGTCCACGGCGCCAGACTCGCCGAACACCAATATAAGAACGCCGCCACAGACAGATTCAACCAGGCAATCCATTGATTCCTGGACTTCTCTTTTGCCCCCCTTACCAGAACGTAGATAGCCAGGAGCAGCAGAGGAATGCTGATTTGTGTGTCCACGTGGACTGGACGAGGATCCCTGGCGGTGTAACCCATCCGTGGATCAAACGGAATCGGCAGAAGTCTCATCCACCACACGACCGACGGATTCCAGATCAAATTAACAGCGGTCGACGATCTGCTCACCTCCAACAACGAGGACATTTTGATCGTGGCGTAGAGCCAGGGCGCCAGACAGATCAACGAAAGCCCCAGAAACGGCATCGCCATCATCACGAGCTTCCTCTTCTGACGACACAGATGGAAGGTGGAGACGATCACCAGACCCGCGGCCGCTCCCCCATAGACCACGGTGATGGGATGAGAGCCCGCTCCCAGGGTCATGGTGAAAAACGCCATGCCCATCACGTGCCACCGAAGAAATCTCTCAGGCCTCGAGATCATCAGCAAGATCAAACACAGACTCGAGACCAGACAAGCGAACGCCACGAACTCCATGGCGGCCGATCGGCTATAGAGGTTTGTGAGCTGGTACGTGCTCAGCGTCAGACAGCAGGCCACGGCCTGGGCCAGCCTGAGATTCCCTGAAATCTCATGGACCAGTCTTTCGATGCAGATGAATTGAACGAGCAGAATACCAAAGACAAACAGCCTGAAGGTGAGGCCTGAGCCCAGGACCATCGTGGGCAACGCCGACAGCCTGGTGAACAGGGCCCCATAGAAGATGGGGAACGGAAGTCCGACAACCTCCTGGGTATTGAAGACGAGAGGCAGCGTGACATGCTGCCAGAGGTGTTCGCCGGTGTACGACATGAACCAGAGAAAATTCCTCCAGTCCCCGGCAAATCCCCGCCCCAATCTCAAGGCAGGAAGGATCGCCAGAAGGCAAATCAGCCAGCGTGTTTTCTGAGCGTCACGTGTCATCAGTGCCATCGCTGTCCCACGTCAACGTGCAAACGAGCGCCTTCAATACATGCCAACACCGAGCGCGCATCTCTTCCCTCATCGCGACGGATACTCGGACAGTCTGGGCGGACCCGGATGATACGTCCGTTGCAGGAGAGGCCGCAGGTCGCGGACGTCCTTGACACGCTCCACGTCCAGCACGCGATCGATCAGGCGCGACGTCTGCGCCGCGCCCAGCACCGGCGTCATCAGGCCCCGGCACTTGGCGATCAGCTGATCGCGCGTCATCGGGTTCTCGACGGTCCCGCGCACCGGTCCAGTGTCCTGCGTGAGGCGCGTGCCATCGTCGAGCGTGATCTCGAGCAGCGGGAGCCGGGTCGAACCAGCCGTCGCACGTCCGGGCGCTTCGAGCAGCACGGTCGACCGCACGCGGAGCACACGCGGATCCTGCATGCGCGATCGATCGTGGATGGAGCGGAACGTGACCGTCTTGTCGATCAGCATCACCGAGAGGGCGTGCTGGATGTTGATATCCGGCGGGTCGCTGTTGTCCACGACCGATTCGGGCGCCGATCGCACGAGGATCTGCCGGACACGATCGGGATCGACCGGCTGCCGCTTCAACAGGGCCTCCATGGCGTCGAGCGGGGCCTGGATCGGGGAGCCCACCGTCCAGCGTTTGATGTTCGTCCGCGCAATCTCGTACCGCTCGCCGAGCTGCTCGATCAACAGCTCTGGCTTCGCGTCCGGGAAGAAGGACAACAGGAAATTGTCGCGGCCCGACATCGCATCGTCGACGCCCGTCCATCCAGCCTGCACCAGCAACGCCGTCGTGACGCCGTTGCGAGCGGGCATGCCGCCGAAGACAAAGCCCTTTTCGATGTGATCGGTATCGCGGTACCAGTAGCCAATCCCTGACGTCTGTTGCGCCGTGTAGTCGAGCGCCCAGCGCATCTGGCGCGCGGTCAACCCGGCGGCACAGCAGGCCGCGGCTGCGGCGCCCCATTCCCCGGCGACGGCATGCGTGGCTTTGTGGGTGTCGGTGAGGCCCGCACGGATTGCGATGAGCACCCGCGAGCCGACGTCGTAGCCGAGCGCAACGGCGCGAATGAATCTGGCGCCGCTGATTCGGAACCGTTCGCCAACGGCGAGCGCCGCCGGCACGACGTTGCACCCGGGATGCCATCCGCTCGGCCAGGAGTCGTCTGTCTCGTCCGCATGGGCGAGCACGCCGTTGGCGAGCGCCGCCTCGATGGGGCCACAGAGCACTGTGTCGCCGACAATGGTCGCGACTCTTTCGCCGCGATAGCTTCTGGCGAACGTCGTCGCAGCGCGGCCGGGTGGCAGTTCCGAGCCGGACACCATCGCGGCGATCGTGTCCAGCACGTGCCACGTCGCCTGCTCGAGGACCGTGGGCGGCAGTGCGCGACCGCCGGCCTCACTCATGTACGTGCTGAGCCTGGCGGTGACGTCGCTGACCGGATGGCCGCTGGTGGCGAGCGCTCCGTTCGGCGCCTGTTGAAGCCAGGCGGCGGCCCGCCTGGCGCCCGGCAGGGTAGCCGCGGCAAGGATCAACGCCGTTCGTCGCGAGAGCGCGCGTCGAGTCATTCGACGAGCGCAAGCGGACGAAGAGGGGAGCCGGTGGCGCCTCGCAGCTCGAGCGGAATCCCCACGAACGCGAAGGTGTACGCCTTGGCGGCGCTCAGCGCCTCGAGATTGAGATTCTCGAGGATGTAGATCCCGCGCCGTTGCAGCAGGTGGATGTGGGCGAACAGCGTGCTCTTGGTGTCGGGATCGCGTTCGCCGACGGTGTCCCAGGCCAGATTGTCCGCGCCCACCGCGACGACGCCGCGGTCAGCTGCCCAGATCGTTGCCGACTTGCCCAGGCCCGCGCACGTCATGTACACCGGCTCGTCGTTCCAGCAGCCACCGTATCCCGTGCGCAGGAGCAGCACGTCTCCAGCCCGTACGTCCACGCCCTCACGTTGCGCGCATGCTCCAGCTCCGCCGCGCTGACGGAGTACGCCGGCGGCAGCCGATCGACGTTCATCGAGGCGGCGACGTCCAGGAGCACGCCGCGCCCAAGGAGTGGCGGCACGGTTTCGACCCCGAGCGCGGTGAAGCCGCCCGATGTCTCCACATCGTCCACCAGGACATCGCCGTACATCCGGAGATCACACGCCTGATGGCACAGCGCGTCGATGTGCGTCCCGCTGTGCTCCATCATCGTGACGACGCCCGAGGAGTAGGCGCGGGCCTGACCATCATTCCTCGCCACGTGCTCGGGCGCGGATTCACGCCGCCCAGCGACCTGCCGAACCAAGTGGGACGGATCCCTATATACTGAAGCGTCGCCTCCCGGGAGAATCTTCACAGTGCCCTTGTCACTGTCGTTCGATCTTGTCATCACCGCATTTCACGAATTCGGATGTTCCGAAACGCGAGCGTGCCGGCGTGGTCACCTTGCAGTGCGATGTGCCCGCGCTTCGCGCGGCCGAAGTTCGGCCAGTCCTTGAACTTGCTCGCCTTGACCTTCGCTTCCCAGTCAGGACTCCACAGTTCGTACGCGACGAGCTTGGCGCCGTTCAGCCAGTGCTCGACGTGGCCGCCCTTCGCGACGATGCGCGTGCTGTTCCAGTCGCCGACAGCCTTGAGATGTCCGGCGGGCGAGGGGTAGAGCGCGTACGCGGCGCCGGCGCAAGTGAGCCGCGTCTTGTTGTCGGAGGCCTTGATGTCGTCGAGCAGTTGGTACTCGGGTGCGCTCCAGTAAATGTGATCGTACTCTTCGCTGCCGCGATAGAGGACTCCGCTGTTGCCCGCGTCGCCGATCTTCCAGTCGAGCTCGAGCTCCAAATCGCCGAACTCGTCCTTCGACACGATGTCGCTAACCGGCGCATCCTTGGCGAGCGTGCCGTTCTCGATCCTCCATCCGGCCGGCACCGCGGCGCCCTTGTACCCTCGCCATGCATCCAGCGACGTGCCGTCGAATAGCGAAATCCACTTCATTGCGGACTGAGGATTGCGGGTTGTGGATTGATTTGAGGAGCGCGTAGTGGGGATTGCGGATTGGATTGGGGATTGCGTCAAGCCGGCCGCGGCGACGACGACGCCGGCCGTCCAGATTGCGAGTCCGCTTCGAGTCGTCATAACAGCAGATTATGCGATCTGCTGCCGTTCTTGCCGCTGCAAAATCTGCTGACGTTGTGGCAGGGTTTGCCTGGGCTCGCCTCTAATGTTACCTAATGTTACCTATCGTCCTGACGGCCGGCGTAAGATGCGTGTTATGCGCACAGCCACTCTTCTTGCCGCCCTCGCCCTATCCATGGTCACCCTCTCGGCGCGCGACGAGTGGGCGAACTTCAGAGGTCCGTCGGCCGGCGCGGTTACCGACAACCCGCAGCTGCCTGACCACTGGAGCGCGACGGAGAATATCGCGTGGAAGACCGACGTGCCCGGCCTCGGCTGGAGCTCGCCGATCGTGTGGGACGACTTCATCTTCGTCACCGCGGTGAAGAGCGACGATCCGATTCCCGTTCCTGGCCAGGACATCATCGAAGACGGCAAGGTCCCGAACTACAAGGGCGGCATGAACCGGGAGGCGAAGGGCATCTACACGTGGGTGCTCTACGCGCTCGACTTCAACACCGGCAAGATCCGCTGGCAGCGCGATCTCTACTCGGGGACGCCGCAGGAGAAGCGGCATCCGAAAAACACCTACGCGTCGGAGACGCCGGTCACCGACGGCAAGCGCGTCTACGTCTACCACGCGAGCGCGGGGCTGTTCGCCGTCGACTTCAAAGGCAAGATCGTCTGGTCGAAGAAGGTGACGCCGCCGACGATCCGGATGGACGTCAAGACCAAAGGATCGGTGCTGACTGACACCGGAGGCCCCCAGAACGACATCGCCGCCATGTTCGCCAACCTCGGCGCCGCCGCGTCGCCGGCGATCTATCGCGACCGTATTTTCATCACCTCCGATCACGAGCCGCGCGTGTGGATGATGGCGGCGTTCAACACCGAAGACGGCACGGAGATCTGGCGCCACGAGGAGCCGAAGCTCGAGCAGGCCTACGGATGGTCGACGCCGTTTGTGTGGCAGAACGAGAGGCGCACCGAGATCGTCGCCGCGGGCGATCAGCGCATCCGCTCGTTCGATCCCGATGGTACGCCGCTGTGGTCGCTGAAGGGACTGTCGGTCAACACCTCGCCGACGCCGTTTGCGTCGAATGGGTTGCTGTACGTGACGTCGGGCTATCCAGGCACGCCGCTCCGACCGGTGTATGCGATCAAGCCCGGCGCCTCCGGCGACATCTCCCTGCCCGAGGGGAAGACGAGTAGCGACTACATCGCGTGGTCCCAGCGCGCCGCGGCGACCTACATGCCGTCCGCGCTCGTCTACAAGGGGCAGATGTACAACCTCTACTCTCAGGGATTCATCACCGCGCACGACGCGGCCACCGGCGACCAGGTCTACGGACGCAAACGCATTGATTCGGCCGCGAGCGGGTTTACGGCATCGCCGTGGGCCTACAACGGGAAGGTCTTCGCCGCGAGCGAAGACGGCGACACCTATGTGATTCAGGCGGGGCCCGACTACAAGGTGATCGGGAAGAATTCGCTCGGCGAGATGATTATTGCGACGCCGGCCGTCGTGCGGAACAGCGTGATCATGCGCACGGTCGGCCGCGTCTATCGCATCGCCAGGAAATAACGCTCCGCCACGCCGTGTATGCTTACCGTTCGCCCGTCAGGCGCAACGACGGCTCCCATCAATTCGCCCGCACGCTCGCCGAGCACAATCGCGATGTTCAGAAATATCAGGTGTAGTACTTCAGGGACCAGAGGGGCGGGCGGGACAGGCAGGGGCGCGGTAGGTATGCCCGTGTCCATTGTCCCTGGCGCCGACGCGGACGTTCGGTGCTTGTGACAAGGGGGACGGGCGACCTGTTCTGGCACGACGTGGCCGTCGGCACCACCGGACGTGCCCGTGCGGCGTGGCGGGCTGACATCGTACGGCGCAAGAAGGCAGTTCCGCGACAGTGAAGCCATCATTGCGAACTGACAAGAGCCCGCAGTTTCGACGCCAACTCCCGAGACTTCGTCTTGGATTCCACTGTCTCAGCGCCTCGGCTGGAAATCTCGAGAGCATAGTTGGCGGAACTCTGCAGGGCATCGAGGAAGGCGTTGTTCTTCTTGTTGGTAGACTGCCGGTTCGCTCCGCTATCATCGGAAACCGCGCGCGCCGCACGCTCCAGGCCGCCGAGGTTGATGGAGAGGCCGGGATGATTGTTCGCGCCGAAATAGGCTTCGTCCTTTCGAGCGGACTCAATGATGTCGAGCGCCGCGAGGGCAGCGGTCTTGTAGTTTATCGACGAAGTCACCTTCAGGGATGTTTCTGGAGAAACAAATGTCAACGGCGGCTCAATAGGACCGGCCTGCCGGGGCGGATATTCCGAGAAAAGGCCTTTCGCATCTCCTGGCAGTTTCCGCGCCAGCTTCCCGTCGTTGCTTTCATTGTCGCGATAAACCGCGCGCCAGAGCAACGTGCCGACATCGCGCTTCACCAGATCGATCACCAGCGTGGCTTCGCTCTCAACTGTCGGCCCGCGGCGTCCACCACGGCCACTGTGAAAATCTATTCCCGTAATGCTGTAGTCCACAAGGACGTCCGGCCGGTCCGAGGTTTCCTTGAGCCCCTTCGCTTTAAGCGAAGTGCGGATGACCTCACCGACTTTCTTCACGACGAGCGGGTTGTTCAGTTCCGGCCTGGCGCTGTCGACCTTCCCCTCGTGCAGGGCAAAGCTCTTGAGCGTCTTGAAATCGGTGTGATGGTCGAAATCGATATTGTGGTCGTCGGCTAGAAGCAAGCCCGGCGACAATACCAAACCGAGCAAAAGCGCTGTGAACCGCATGCCTCATTATAGGCAAGCCACCTCAAATAGGTGTCGCTTTTCACCGCCACGTGGTCGAACGTGATTTACGGCTGTGGCGGCATGTGCGAGAGGACCGATCGCGATACCGGTCTCCGCGCGACCATGCGAGCACGGTTGGCATTCCGCCGACACGTATTCGCAATGCGAGGAGTTCGGTATGACTACCTCGACACGCGCAAGTGCGACATACAGGCCCTGGCCACTGTCACCGCGGCAGTGGCCGAGCTCGGTGAGCGCGCCGCGTCGAAGAGCCCCATGGACTCGTGCGCGCAAATCGGTTTCGCCCCATCTCACGACCGGTGACCCTTCGTTGGGGTGATGCTTAACGCTCGCCCCATTTGAGCTTCGTACGCAGGATCTCGAAGTAGCTGCGCGTCGAGGGTTTGATGAGGCGCAGGGGGTGATCGGCCCGCCTGACGGTGATTGTATCGCCTGCCTCCACGTCGAATCCGGCCTGGCCGTCGAATGTCACAAACAGCTCGTCGCGTTCTTCCATGTTCGGCTGCACGCGCACCACGGACGTCGCGGGAATCACGATCGGCCGGTTGGTGAGCGTATGTGGCGCGATGGGGGTCAGCAGCAGCGCGTCGACGCTCGGCTGCACGATGGGGCCGCCGGCCGACATGTTGTAGGCCGTGGACCCGGTCGGCGTGGCGATGATGAGGCCGTCGGCCTTGACGCGCGTCACGAACTCGTCGCCCACATACACCGTCAGATCGATCATGCGCGCGCGGGCCGTCTTCGTGATCACCACGTCATTCAGTGACAGATGCTCCGCAAACGTCTGGCCCGCGCGCCGCGTCGTCGACCGGAGCATGAGGCGCTCCTCGATGGGCGCGGCGCCGCCAATCGCGGCTTCGAGCGAAGACAGAATCTCCGGCAGCGTCACCTCGGTGAGAAAGCCGAGGCTTCCGAAGTTGACGCCGAGGATGGGAATGTCCGAGCCGGCGAGGCCGATGCAGTCGGCCATGCTGAGGAGCGTGCCGTCGCCCCCCAGGACGAGGACCAGATCGACGCTTCCCGCGATGGTCGATTTGTCGGCGACGCGGCGGTCGGACGCGTGGGGCATCAGCGCGGCGGTGGCCGTCTCGAAGATCGCGGCGACATGGTGCGCGGCAAGCCACGCGGCAATGTCGATGAGATGGGGCGTGGCCGCTCGCAGATGCGACTTCGCAACAATACCGACGGTGGCGACAGTACCGACACGGTCGGCGGAGCGGGCGGCTGAAGTCATGCAGGATTTATCGTAACAGGTCCGTGTGCGGGCCGGACTTTCAGGTGTAGAAAGAATTCGCGGTTGCCTGTCGCGCCGGTAATCGGTGACGGTGAAAGGCCGGCGCGGACGAATCCGGAGGCGGCGGCCGCCTCCGTTACACGCGCAATCACGGCATCGTGCACGGCGGGATCGGTGACGAGCCCGCCTTTTTCAATCTCTTCCCGGCCGGCTTCGAATTGCGGTTTCACCAGGGCCACGACATCGGCGGATGGCGCCAGGAAGGGCGGCAGCGCCGGAAAGATGTGCCGCAGGGAAATGAACGCCACATCGATCGTGACCACATCCACGGTGTGTGGCACATCGTCTCCGGTCAGCGACCGGGCGTTGACCCCCTCGCGCACGATGACGCGTGCGTCGGTGCGAAGACGCCAGTCGAGCTGACCGTGACCGACGTCGAGCGCGATGACATCGCGCGCGCCCCGCTGCAAGAGCACATCGGTGAATCCGCCGGTGGAGGCGCCCACGTCGAGCGCGCGCCGGCCCTCGACCGGAATCGCGAAGACATCGAGCGCGTGCGCGAGCTTGATGCCGCCGCGGCCGACGTACGGGTGGTCTGGCGTCGCGAGCTCAACGCGGGCGTCGTCGGTCACCGGCGCGCCCGCCTTCGAGACGACCTGCTCGTTCACCCTGACCTGCCCGGCCAGAATCAGCGCGCGCGCGCGTTCACGTGACGACGCGAGGCCGCGGTCGACGAGGGCGATGTCGAGGCGGATCTTGTTCTTGGCGGCCAAAATCGTTCACCACAGTGTCCTCTGTGTCCTTCGTGGTGAGCAAGCGCAGCTCGGTACGAGCAAGCGCCGCGCTCGGCATGAGCCGGTGCACGGGAGGCCCCGCGATCAGCTGCGGCGCGTCACCACCCACGCGGCGATGTCGGCGAGCCACCCCTCGGTCAAGGCCGCCTCGTGCAGCGTCGCGCGCGCACGATCCGCGCACTCGGCCACGAGCGCCCGAGAGCGCTCCAGACCGAAGAGCGACGGATACGTCGGTTTGCCCCTGGCGGCATCCTTGCCCGCGGTTTTTCCGAGTTCTCCAGCGTCGCCTTCGACGTCCAGGATGTCGTCCACGATCTGGAACGCCAATCCGACTTGAGCGGCCCACCGATCGACCGCACGCACCACGTCATCCGCGGCGCCGGCCATGACCGCGCCGCTGACCGCCGAGGCGCAAATCAGCGCGCCCGTCTTGCGCTGGTGCATGGCCTGGAGTCCCTCTGCATCGAGCGTGATCGCGTGTCCCTGTACCTGTCCGGCCGCTTGCAGGTCGATGGCTTGGCCGCCCACCATGCCCGCGGCTCCCGCCGCGTCCGCGATGGTCTGGAGTACCCGCAGCTTCCGCGTGGCAATGTCGGGGTCGTCGCCTATCGGCTCGCACGCGAGCAGCGCGAACGCTGCCGCCTGCAGCGCATCACCGGCGAGAATCGCCATGCCATCGCCGTACACGACATGGAGCGTCGGGCGTCCGCGCCGCAGCGTGTCGTCGTCCATCGCCGGCAGGTCGTCGTGAATGAGAGAGTAGGTGTGAATGAGCTCGACGGCGCAGGCTGCCGGAAGGGCGAGCGCCACGGCAGGGCTAAGGGCAGCGATAGCGTCAGGGCTGAGGCCAGCGCGAACGTTAGGGCTAAGGGCTGGGCTAGAGCCCGGCACTCCAAGGACACGGGACGAGCGCTCGACGGCATCGGCCGCGGCCATGGCGAGAATGGGTCGCAATCGTTTCCCGCCCGCGAACACGCTGTAGCGCATCGCGTCGTGGAGGAGCGGCGGACACCCGGGCGGCGCGGGGAGATACCGCATGAGCGCGGCGTCCACGCGCGCCCGAACGGTTTCCAGAAATGTGGTCAGCGATTCGAAAGACGCCACGAGGATTGATTGACCGGATGGCCCGCGCCTTAGGCGTCCTCTGAGGTCAGCGAGGAGGGGGCCGGTTTGAGCTCGCCCCGCTCGGTGAGGATGTCGATGCGCCGTTCGGCTTCCTCGAGCCGCGCATGGCAGAAGCGGGAGAGCTGCACGCCTCGCTCGTACAGCGCGAGCGACTGCTCGAGCGGAAGATCGCCTTCCTCGAGCCTCTTCACGACGGTCTCGAGCTCGGCGATCGCGGCTTCGAAATCTTTGATTGACGTATCGGGCATCTTGTCACTATTCATCCCTTAGTGTCCTTGGTGTCCTCTGTGGTTGATCGGTATGTGAACGAACGTCACAATCCAGTTCGCCCTTCGCCAATGTGACTCGCACGTGGTCGCCTGGCACGGCTGCGGCCGCGTCGCGAATCGCGTGTGTGCGATCCGCATTCCAGCAGACCGCGTAGCCGCGTCCAAGGACCGCGAGCGGGCTCAGGGCATCAAGGCGGCTGGCGCACTCGCGCAACTGCGCTTCCGCGCGGTGCCGCCGTGTCCCGATGGCTCCACCCAGCCGTCCGTCCGCAAACACCAGGCGCGTGCGGATGGCCGCGAATCGTCGACCGATATCGAGTACGTCGAGCTGACGACGCAGCTGCTGCAGTTGCCGCTCGCGGCCCGAGAGCTGCGCGCGGGTGAGGCGCGCGAGCGCGTGCGACAGTTCCGCGGCGTGCCGGCCCCGCATCGCGACGCGACCGGGAACGCCGGAGAACGCGGGACGACTGTCGAGTACGTGGACCCGGCGGCTCAGGCCCTGTATCTGCCTTCGCGTCGCGGCCAGGAGGCGGCCCTGCAGCCGATCGATGCGGCCCCAAAAGTCGTCCTTGGCGGCGACGACCATCTCGGCTGCGGCCGACGGCGTGGGCGCGCGAAGGTCCGCAACGAAATCGGCGATGGTCACGTCGGTCTCGTGCCCGACCGCCGAGATCACCGGCACCGTCGCCTCGGCGATCGCGCGGGCCACGCTTTCTTCGTTGAACGCCCAGAGATCCTCGATCGACCCGCCTCCGCGTCCGACGATGATCACGTCCACGCCCGGCACGCGTCCGACTGCGGCGATACCCCGGGCGATGTCGAGCGCGGCGCCATCGCCCTGCACGCGTGTTGGCCGAATCACCAGCTGCGCATTGGCATACCGGCGGCCGAGCACCTTGATGATGTCGCGAATGGCCGCGCCGTCGACCGACGTGACAATGCCAATCTTCCGGGGGAGGGCGGGCAGTGGGCGTTTGCGAACGGATGCGAAAAGTCCTTCGTCGGTGAGGCGTTTTTTTAGCTGATCGAAGGCCAGCTGCAGCGCGCCCAGACCGTGCGGCTCCAGGTGCTCGCACACCAACTGGTACTCGCCCTTCGGCTCGTAGACGGACACGCGTCCGCGGGCGACCACCCGCAGTCCGTCGGCGGGCTTGAACTTGAGATAGCGCAGCGCCGAGCGGAACATCACGCCCCGAATCTGCGCACCGGAGTCCTTCAGCGTAAAGTACTGATGCCCGGTGTTCCAGAGCCGGCAGTTCGACAGCTCGCCCTCGACCCACACTTCGTAGAACTCGGTTTCGAGGTGATCGCGGACACGGACGGTCAGTTCGGTGACCGTGAGGATGGATCGCGCGGGTGCAGACGCCCGAGCTGGAAGCTCGGGCTCATCGTCAGGCTCAGGCGCCCGAGCTAAGAGATCGGGCCTACGGGCGACTGCCTCGTCGTCCTCGGGCGCCTCTTCAAACGGAAGGTCGAACAGGTCGCTCATGGGATGTGCCCGCCAAGTGGGCGATCTCGTCGAGACTATAGCTGACTCGCTCGATGTCCGTGGCGAGGCCGCTCTTTTCGTCCGCCTCGACAATGACGGCATTCAATCGTGGGTTGGCGGTCGCGGTTTCAAATCGCGCCGGCATGCCGGTGAGAAAGCGCCCGAGTGCCGGCTCGATTTCAACGCCGATGATCGAATCATGCGGCCCTGTCATCCCGACGTCGGTCAGATAGGCCGTGCCCTTCGGCAGCAGACGTTCATCGGCCGTCTGCACGTGCGTGTGTGTGCCGACGACCGCTGTCACCTTGCCGTCGAGATGCCAGCCCATGGCCATCTTTTCAGACGTGGCTTCCGCATGAAAGTCGACAAAGATGATCCGCGTACGCTGGCGCATCACCTCGACTTCGCGCAGCGCGCAGGCAAAGGGATCGTCGATGTTCAACATGAACACCCGCCCCATCAGGTTGATCACGCCGACTGATGTGCCGCCGGCCGTGCGGGCGAGGTAGGTGCCATTGCCGGGGACACCGGCCGGGTAGTTCGCCGGCCGAATCAACCGCGACTCCGCGCCGATGTAGTCGATCGCCTCTTTCTTGTCCCAGATGTGATTGCCCGACGTCATGACGTCGACGCCGCACTCGAGCAGCTGATCCCCAATCTCGCGAGTAATCCCGAAACCGGCGGCGGCGTTTTCGGCGTTGGCAATGACCAGGTCGATGCGGTGCTCATCGACAATGCCGGCCAATCCGCGGCGCACGAGGTCTCGACCCGGCCGCCCGACGATGTCGCCGATGAAGAGAATACGAATCATGAGATGGCTACGAAGGTTTGGGAGGTCGAGAGGCATGATCGCACACGCCAGCGGTACTCGCCACCCCAAGTCAGGCGGGATGGTCTCCCTAACTGGCTGGGTCATCATGAGATACGAGTTGTAATTATATGAGTGTATTACACTAGTATAATCTGATTGACATACACTAATGTAGCCCCTATACTTTTCCCACGCGTTCGGATCGGGGCCGAACCAACTACAACAGAAGGGGAGACGAGCCATGCCAGGCAAAGTGATTGGAATCGACCTCGGCACGACCAACTCGGTCGTGGCGGTAATGGAAGCCGGTCAGCCGGCTGTGATCGTGAACCAGGAAGGGGCGCGTCTGACACCGTCGGTGGTCGCCATCACGAAGGACGGCGAGCGGCTCGTGGGCCAGGTCGCGAAGCGTCAGGCCGTCACGAATCCGGAGAACACGGTGTTTTCCATCAAGCGATTCATGGGACGCCAGTACGAAGGGACGTCGGCCGAGGTTTCCCGTGTGCCTTACAAAATGGTTCGGGCCAAGAATGGTGATGCGTGGGTCGAAGCCAGAGGCAAAACGTACTCGCCGCCGGAAATTTCGGCCATGATCCTGCAGAAGCTGAAGAAGGCCGCCGAGGATCACATCGGCGACAGCGTCACGGATGCCGTCGTCACCGTTCCCGCGTACTTCAACGACGCGCAGCGGCAAGCGACGAAGGATGCCGGGAAGATTGCAGGCCTGAACGTGCTGCGTATCATCAACGAGCCGACCGCCGCGGCGCTCGCGTACGGCCTCGACAAGAAGACGGACGAGACGATTGCCGTGTACGATTTCGGCGGCGGCACGTTTGACATCTCCATCCTCGAAGTGGGCGGCGGCGTGGTCGAAGTAAAAGCCACCAACGGTGACACGCACCTTGGCGGCGACGACCTCGACGATCGCATCGTGCAGTGGCTGGCGGCCGAGTTCAAGAACACCGACGGCATCGATCTGACGAAGGACCGGATGGCGCTTCAGCGGCTCAGAGAGGGAGCGGAGAAGGCCAAGATTGAACTGTCGACGGCCGTTGAAACGGACATCAACCTGCCGTTCGTCACGGCCGATCAGAGTGGGCCGAAGCACCTGCAGGCAAAGCTGACCCGCGCGAAGCTCGAGCAGCTCGTCGACGACCTGCTGCAGCGGACGATGGCACCGGTGAAGCAGGCGCTGTCCGACGCCGGCGTGGATCCGAAGACGATCGATGAGGTTGTGCTCGTCGGCGGTTCGACGCGGATGCCCAAGGTCCAGCAGCTCGTACGCGACTACTTCGGCAAGGAGCCGCACAAGGGCGTCAACCCGGACGAGGTCGTCGCCATCGGGGCGGCGGTGCAGGGCGGGGTGCTGGCGGGCGAGGTGAAGGATGTGCTGCTGCTCGATGTGACGCCGCTGTCACTCGGCATCGAGACGCTCGGCGGGGTCATGACGACGCTGATCCCGAGGAACACGACGATTCCGACGCGCAAGAGCGAGACGTTCTCGACGGCGACCGACGACCAGACGAGCGTCGAAGTCCACGTCCTGCAGGGCGAGCGCCAGCTGGCGCGTGACAATCGCACGCTCGGCCGCTTCCACCTGGTCGGGCTGCCGCCGGCGCCTCGAGGATTGCCGCAGGTCGACGTCTCGTTCGACATCGATGCCAACGGCATTGCGAACGTCACGGCGAAGGACAGGGCCACCGGCAAGGAGCAGAAGATCACCATCAGCGGAT
Source organism: Vicinamibacteria bacterium (assembly GCA_041476545.1). Lineage (GTDB taxonomy): Bacteria > Acidobacteriota > Vicinamibacteria > Vicinamibacterales > CAVVIG01 > JBGOTP01. The sequence goes on from JBGOTP010000040.1 coordinate 16,263, forward strand.
CGAGCGGATTGTCGAAAGACGACGTCGACCGTATGGTGAAGGATGCGGCTGGCCATGCCGCCGAGGATCAGGCGAAGCGGGATCTCATCGACGCCAGGAACCAGGCGGACTCGCTCGTGTATCAGGTTGAGAAGACGGTGAACGAGAACCGCGAGAAGGTCCCGGTAGGCGACCTGTCGAAGATCGACGCGGCCATTGCCGACGTGAAGCGAGTGGCGCAAGGCGAGGATCTCGAAGCCATCAGGAAGGCCACCGACGATCTGCGGCAGGTGTCCCATGGACTGGCGGAGGGGCTCTATAAGGGGTCACAAGGTTCACAAGCTTCACAAGGTTCACAGGGTTCACAGGGTTCACAGGGTTCGCAAAGTTCGCGGGGTTCGAACGTCAAGGACGCGGAAGTGGTTGACGCGGAGTACGCGGAGACCGCGTAACTGGGATCTGAGCGCCGATAGCTGTCAGCTCACAGCTATCAGCTTTCAGCATTGGGGAGGAGAAGATCATGGCTATTGTTCGCTGGAGCGATCCGTTTCGTGACTTTGCCCATCTGGCGGGAGACGCGTGGTTGCCGCCGGTGGACATCTACCAAAACGACAATCACGAGGTCGTGCTGAAGGCGGAATTGCCCGATATGACGCGCGAGGACATCGACATCACGATCGACAGCGGCACGCTCACCATCAAGGGGGAGAAAAAGCGGTCGACCGAAGTGCGGGAGGATCAAGTCCACCGGATCGAACGCCGCTATGGCGCCTTCAGCCGGTCGTTTTCGCTTCCGCGGACGGTGGACGCGACGAAGGTGGCCGCCGACTACCGAAACGGTGTCCTGACCGTGCGTCTTCCGCTGCGAGAGGAAGCCAGGCCGCGGCAGATCAAAGTCGACGTCGCTGCGTGATTGGGGCCCCACCTTTTCTCCATGGATGGCTGCGTGTTAATGTGTATGCCCATACATACCGGAGAGCACTCACATGGCAGATACGCCCGACTCCACAGACCTTTGCGCCCCCCGTGGCATTGGCGGCCTCGATAGCCCGGACGGGCTCGACACTCCCGATCTCGAGACCGTCGTCCCTGCCGAGCCGGCGCCGCCGATTCAGAGCCGGTTCCTGTTTGTCGACGTCGCGGCATTGCGCGCCAAGCAGTTGCGGCGCGGCGCGCGCGTGAGATTCGAGCTCGAGCAGCCTCACAAACTCGAGCGCGTGGCGATGGAGGAAGTTCGGCGCGGTCTCGTGTACTACGACGTCCCCGCGTGGCGGCCCTTCGGGTCGGAAGGCCAGGCATGACCCTCGGAGACATTCCGGATCTCGTGGTTGGCGTCCTGACCGGTATCGTGTCGAGCAGCCTCTTCATTCTGGCGCTCTTCATCGGTTTCTGCGTGATTGTCGGATTTACCAAGACAAAAAAGACCCGCGGCGGCAAAGGGCCTGTCATCAAGAGCCTGGACGAGACCATCAGCCACACGTCGATGGTGTACCTGCCGCCGACGGCTCCGCGCGGTCACGCCGATCCACTCAAAGTCTGGTAGGGGCAGGACGCCCGAGCTGAAGCTCGGGCCTACGGGGTTCTCTGTCTCGCGTGGTCGCTCAGGCGACGCTCTCGGGCTGCCAGCGGAGCCCGAGATTGAGAATCCGCTGCATCAATGATTCGTAGCTGATGCCCGCCTTTGCGGCGGACGCGGCGAAGTCTTCCCCTCTGGCAATCTGCGGATTCGGATTCGCCTCCAGTACCCAGACGTTTCCCGCCTCGTCGAGCCGCAAGTCGATGCGTGCGTAGGCGCTCAGCTCGAGGGCGCGATACGCCCTTCTGCACACATGTTGAATCTTCTCGTAGAGAGCCTCGGGGAGTTCCGCGGCCGGGCCGCTTTCGATCCCATACTTCTTCTGATACTTCACGCTCCACTTGACGCGATCGGTGGCGATGCGCTTGGCGTCCGGCGGCATGTTGGTGAAGAAGAGCTCCCAGACGGGCAGCGCCTGCAACGTCTGGTTCCCCAGGATGCCCACGTACAGTTCCCGCCCCTCGACATACCGTTCCGCAATCGCCGTGGTACGGATGCTCTCGTGAATGAAGGTGACCCGCTCCTTCAGTTTCTCGTCGCTGTCGACGACCGACGCCTGTGAGATGCCAATCGACGCTTCCTGCGTGAGCGACTTCACGATGAGCGGAAACGCCAGGCGCTTGGGGCGCCGAATCGGCCGGCCGATCCGGAAGACTTCGAATTCGGGGACTGGAATGCGGTGATACGCCAGCAGCTTCTTCGACAGCGACTTGTCCCGCGCCAGCAGGAGCCCGCGTGGATTGCAGCCGGTGTAGGGCAGCTTCAGCAGCTCGAGGTGGCTGACGACGTTCTGGTCGAAGATGGTGATGTCGTCGAATCCCTCGAGGAGGTTGAAGGCGATGTGCGGCTTCCATTCCGTGGCCGCGCGGCGCAACTCGCCGAGGTCGTCGTGCACGCCGAGTGCCTGGACTTCGTGCCCCATCGCGCGCAGGGTGGAGATGACGTCGTATTCGGTGCGCCACGGGGCCGACACGATGTCCGTCCCCTCGGGGATCTCCGCCGGCGGGATGAGATGGCGATGCACGAGCGCCAGCACCCTGAGCTTGCTCGTGCTCATAGGGCGACGCGGTGACGTCCGCTGTGCAGGTAGTTCATCGTTTGCACCGTCAGGAACACCATGAATTCGATCTTGGTCGTCTCTTCCGAATCGGTCAGCCTGAGATTCAGCTCGCGGCAGCGCACGACGATCTTTTCCAGCAGCTGATCGATCGTGTACTGGTAGCTGTCCGTGAAGCTCGCCACGGTGCTGCGCACTTCCTTCCGTACGCGTCTGACGAAACGGGCCGCCGACGGATTCCGGGCGTACTGGGACGCGTCGGAGAAGAGATTCCGCAGGTCGCTCTCGTAGAAGTCGGGGTAGTCGAGCCCGTAGTGTTCGCGCTTCTTGCGGTAGTGCTCACCGAGCGTCTTGCGCAGCTTGGAGAGCGGGTCAACCTCGCGCTTCGACGTGACACCCGGGCGCGTGTGGACCAGCTCCCGCATGAGCCGGTCGAGGTACTCGAGCTTTCGTTGCGCCGGCCAGCCCGTGTACCGGGTCGCCCACATCGAATGCGGATCCAGCCAGACGGCAAACGTCTCGGCGAAGTCTTCGTCGGGATGGCTCTGGGCGTACCAATGGTCCAAGTGCTGGACAAAGCTCTTGCTGTACGGTTTGGGTGTGTAGTACTCAGGATATTCGATCGAGGGATGTCCGAACAGGCGCCGTCTCGTCGGGCGACGTCTCAACCGGTAGGCGTTGTCGATGGCGTGGCCCGCTTCGTGACGCAGAATCCTGAGACACGACTCCGGATCGCCGCCCTCGACTTCGAGCATCTGCGCCAGCTCGAGTTTCGCCAGCCGGGGATGCGCCAGGTAGAAGGGAATCGCCACGCCGGATACGCCGTCAGGCGTGAACCACTCATCCGACAGCCAGTAGTGCGGGTGGACGAGTCCGCGTGCGTCCAGTTCCGCGTTCACCTCGGCGAGGCGCGCCTCGATGTCGGTGCCCGCGATCGTGACACCGAGGTCGCACATGCGCATCTCGAGCAGCTGGTCGTCGTGCCAGTCGGCCCAGGTCGGATCGGGGGAGGACATTGGGAATCTAGGAATCTAGGAATCTGAGAATTGTTTCGGCCTCATTGTCCACCAACTGCTGTCGCGCTCGTATCCATCGGCAAGTCGCAGAATGGTGGCCTCGTCGAACATTCGGCCCGTCAGCTGCAGTCCGATGGGGAGCCCGCCCGCCGTGAAGCCGCACGGGACACTGATGGCTGGCAGGCCCGCCAGATTCGCGCTCACCGTGAACACGTCGCCGAGATACATCTGCAATGGATCGGCGACCCGTTCGCCAATCCTGAAGGCGGCCGTGGGGCTCGTCGGCATCGCCACGGCGTCCACGTGTTCGAACGCCAGATCGTAGTCCCGCCGAATGAGCGTGCGCACCTGCTGGGCCTTCCGATAGTACGCGTCGTAGTATCCCGCGCTCAGCACGTAGGTCCCCAGCATGATCCGGAGTTTGACTTCGGGCCCGAATCCCTGTGCGCGTGTGCGCGCGTACATCGTGCGCAGGTCGTCGGCCACGCGGTCCGGCGCCCGGTACCCGTACTTCACGCCGTCGTAACGCGCGAGATTCGAACTGCACTCGGCCGTCGCCACCATGTAGTAGACCGGAATGGCCGCGCTTGCGTGCGGGAGATCGATGTCGACGAGCGAGGCGCCGCGCGCCGCGAGTACCGCCATGGCGTTCGCAAACGCGGCCGAGATCTCGCCGTCGATCCCGGCTCCCTCCACGAGCGCCCGCGGTACGCCGATCCTCGTGCGGCGAAGGTCGCCATTCAGCGCCGCCACGTAGTCGGGGACCGGCACCGGCGCGGTGGTGGCGTCGGCACGGTCGACTCCGGCGAGGACGCCGAGTGCAAGGGCGGCGTCGCCGACCGTGCGCGTCAGCGGACCGATCTGATCCAGCGACGAAGCAAACGCGAGCAGCCCGTAGCGCGACACGCGGCCGTAGGTCGGCTTGAGTCCGACGATGCCGCAGAAGCCAGCCGGCTGGCGAATGGATCCACCGGTATCGGAGCCAATCGAGAGAGGCGTCAGGCCCGCCGCGACCGCCACCGCCGATCCGCCGCTCGATCCACCAGGGATCCGATCGAGCGCCCACGGATTGTGTGTCGGGCCGAACGCCGAGTTCTCCGTGGACGATCCCATGGCGAACTCGTCGCAGTTGGTCTTGCCCACGATGACGGCCCCGGCGGCCTCGAGCCGTTCCACGGCCGTGGCATCGTACGGAGGCACGAACGATTCAAGGATCTTCGAGGCCGCCGTCGTCCGAATGCCGCGGGTGCACACGTTATCCTTCACGGCGATGGGGACACCCGTAAGCGGGCGGTCCGCCCAGCGCGCGCGGTCCTGGTCGATCGTCCAGGCCCGTTCCAGGGCGCGGTCTGCCGCCACCGTAATGAACGCACCCAGGGATTTGTCGTGGCGCTCGATTCGCCCGAGCGCCTCCTGACAGACGTCGGTCGCCGAGCGATCGCCGCGAC
>JBGOTP010000041.1:0-21262 GCA_041476545.1 Vicinamibacteria bacterium
CACATCGCCGACATCGACTACCAGACGATCATCACGTACACCGGCGGCTACGACGACATGGTGGTGGCCAAAACGCAGATTCGATCGCAGATCGAATCGAGCAACGAGCAGCGCGAGAAGAAGATCGCTCAACTCAACGACTTCATCGCCCGGTTCGGCGCCGGCACGCGCGCGAGCCAGGTCACGTCGCGCAAGAAGGAAGTCGAACGGCTGCAGACGACGGAGCTGGCGCGGTCCAACATTCAGCGCCCGTACATCAAGTTCACGATGAACCGGCCATCTGGCCGCGTGGCACTCGAATGTACCGGCGTGTCGAAAGCGCACGGGGGATCCTCGATCGTCTCGAACTTCAGCGCCATCGTGAACCGCGGCGAGAAGGTCGTCCTCATCGGCCGGAACGGTCTCGGAAAGACGACGATGTTGAAAGCGCTGTTGTCGGATGCGCCGAGCATGAGGCCGTCGCCGAAGGACATCGATCGCGGCGTCGTGAAATGGGGCCACGAGGTGTCGATCGGCTACTTCCCCCAGGATCACACCGGCGCAATCGAGAAAGGCCTGACGGCCGTCGAATGGCTGCACCGCTTCGATCCCGACGCCTCGCGGCAGGACATCCACGGCCTGCTCGGCCAGATGCTGTTCAGCGGAGAGGAGGGGCTGAAACCGACCGAGGCGCTCTCGGGAGGCGAAACGGCGCGCCTGCTCTTCTGCCGCATCATGCTCCTGAAGCCGAACGTCCTGGTGCTCGACGAACCGACGAACCACCTGGATCTGGAATCCATCAACGCGCTCAACGTCGCCCTGCAGAAGTTCGAGGGGACGGTCTTCCTTGTGACGCACGACGAGGACCTGATGGAAGAAGTGGGCACCCGCGTCTGGCACTTCGAGTCCGGCGGCATTCGCGACTTCAAGGGCACGTACGACGAGCACGTGGCGTCCCTCGTCTGAAGAACGTCATGACGTCGAACGAGCTTCGAACCTCTTTCCTCGAGTACTTCGGGCGGCACGGACATCGGATCGTGCCCAGTTCCCCGCTCGTGCCGGGGGACGATCCCACGCTGCTCTTCACCAACGCCGGGATGAATCAGTTCAAGGACGCGTTCCTCGGCCGGGAGAAGCGCGCCTACTCGCGCGCGGCGACCTCCCAGAAGGTCATGCGCGTCAGCGGGAAGCACAACGATCTCGACAACGTGGGGCCATCGCTCCGGCACCATACGTTCTTCGAGATGCTCGGGAATTTCTCGTTCGGCGACTACTTCAAGGAAGACGCGATTGCCTTCGCCTGGGGCCTGCTCACCGATGTCTGGAAGATGCCGAAAGAGCGGCTGCTCGTCTCCATTTTCAGAGGCGAGAACGGCATCCCTCGAGACGACGAGGCCTATAACATCTGGCGTAGGTTCGTCCCGGCCGATCGGATCATCGAGCTTGGCGCGGACGACAACTTCTGGCAGATGGGCGACACGGGGCCCTGCGGCCGCTGCTCGGAAATCTACTACGTCCGCGGTGGCGGCGCCGACCCTGAAATCGAGATCTGGAACAACGTGTTCATGGAGTTCGACCGCGCCAGCGGCGGTGCGCTTGCGCCGCTACCCGCGCCGTCGATCGACACCGGCATGGGTCTCGAACGGCTCACCGCCGTGCTGCAGCAGAAGGACTCGAACTACGACACGGATGTCTTCACGCCGCTGCTGACGCGCATCGGCGAGCAGACCGGTACGCGCTATGGATCGAGCGCGAAGTCCGACACCTCGATGCGTGTCGTCGCGGATCACATTCGCGCCACGACGTTTCTCATCTGTGACGGGGTCATGCCCTCGAACGAGTGGCGCGGGTACGTGCTGCGGAAGATCATGCGACGCGCCATGCGGCACGGCAAGCACCTGGGATTGACGGATCCGTTCCTCCACACGCTGGTCTCGGTCCTCGTGCACGAGATGGGCGACGCCTATCCTGATCTCCGTACCAGCCAGGAGATCATCGAGAAGACCATCCTCGCCGAGGAGCATCGCTTCGAGGCCGTGCTCACCGAGGGGCTCCCGCGCCTGGAAGCGGAGATTGCCAAGGTGCTGCAAGCGCCGGAGAAAGTGCTGTCCGGCGACGTGGCCTTTCAGTTGTACGACACGTTCGGCGTGCCGTACGACTTCATCGAAGACACCGCGGCCACGCACAGCGTCACAGTCGACAAGGCAGAATTCGACCGTGCCATGGAGACGCAGCGCGGCAAGGCGCGGGCGCAGAGCGCGTTCGGCGGTTCGAAGAAGGGCGAGGAGTTCGCCATCACCGACGAAGACATGCTGGAGCGCGTGGGCGATCACTTCGATGGCTACACGACCACAACGGTCGCCAACGTCCCGGTCGTTGCCTTGTTCGACGACGCCAGGCGGCCGGTGGAGGTGCTGACCAGCGGACACTCGGGTTGGGTGGCGCTGGCGCGCACACCGTTTTACCTCGAGTCCGGCGGACAGGTATCGGATTCCGGCCGGTTGACGAACGGCGCCGCCGGCGCGAGCGCGACCGTCGACGGCGTCGTCCGGATGCGCACGGGACTGCCTCGTGCGCATCGGGTTCGCGTCACCTCCGGCGCCTTCCATGTCAAAGACGTGCTTGAGGCCGACGTCAATGCGGCCGTCCGGGATGCCACGAGGCGGAATCACACGGCGACTCACCTGCTCCACGCCGCGCTTCGGCAAGTGCTCGGGTCACACGTCAAGCAGGCAGGCTCGCTCGTCGCCCCGGGCCGGCTGCGATTCGACTTCGCGCACTTTCAGGCAATCACACCGGAGGCACTCGAGCGGATCGAACGGATCGTCAACGAACAGATCGTCCGTAACACGCCGGTGCAGACCGAGGTGCGATCGACCGACGAGGCCATCAAGGCTGGCGCCATGGCACTCTTCGGCGAGAAGTACGGCGACACCGTGCGGGTGGTCAGCGTCCCCGGCTTCAGCATGGAACTCTGCGGCGGCACGCATGTGCACGCCACGGGCGACATCGGGTTGTTCGTCATCCTCTCGGAAAGCGGCGTCGCATCGGGCGTCCGGCGCATCGAGGCGGTGACGGGCCTGGGCGCCGTCGCGTGGGCGCAGCAGCAACGCACGGCCCTGCGGCGCCTGGTGCTCACCCTCCAGGTCAACGAAGACCAGGCGGTCGGGGCCGTCGAACGGTTGCAAGCCGAGGCGAAACGCCTCGCGCGCGATGTCACACAGCTGAAGACGAAGATCGCGATGGGCGGAAGCGGCTTGACGCCAGGAACACCAGAAGGCCCCGGAACTCCTGGAAGGCCTGGAACGAATGACACGATCGAGATCGCCGGCATCAAGCTCCTTCGCCGCAGAGTGACTGACCTCGAGAAAGACGCTCTGCGGAATCTCACCGACTCTCTCAAAACGCAGCTTGCGTCCGGCGTGATTGTGATTGCCTGTGTGAATGACGGCAAAGTGCAGGTCGTCGTCTCCGTGACCCCGGACCTCACCGGACGGGTGAAGGCCGGACAGATCGTGAAGGAGCTGGCCCCCATTGTCGGCGGCGGGGGCGGCGGACGGCCCGACTTCGCGGAAGCGGGCGGGAAGCATCCCGAGAAGATCGACGAGATGCTGGCGGCCAGCGCAACGATCGTCGCGCGACTCCTGGGCGCCTGACGGCTGATCCCCATGAAGCAATACGCGATGTATATCGATGGCGCCTTCGTTGATGACGGCGCGCGCGAAATGCGCGACATCATCGATCCAGCGACAGGCGACGTCTTCGGCCGCATCGGCGATGCCACGGCCAGCGACGTGGACCGGGCGGTGGGATCCGCGCGGCGAGCCTTCGACGACGGTACATGGACGGGCTTCTCGGCCCGGGATCGCGGCCACATTCTGCTCGACCTCGCCCGTCTCGTCCGCCAGAAGGCCGGTGATCTCGCGGACATCGAGTCGCTCAACAGCGGCAAGCCGATCGCCGAAGCCACCGACGACATCGAGGATGTCGCGACCTGTTTTGAATATTACGGCGGCCTCGCCACCCAGCTGCACGGCGATGCCATGACCGCTCCCGACGATGCGCTGCTTGTGACCTTGCGGGAGCCCATCGGCGTGGCGGCACAGATTGTTCCCTGGAATTTCCCGCTCCTGCTTGCCGCCTGGAAGCTCGCTCCGGCGCTCTGCGCCGGCTGCACGGTGGTACTGAAGCCGTCCGAGCAGACGCCGCTGAGCCTCCTGGAGCTGGCGAAGTCGTTCGAAGAAGTGGGGCTGCCGCGCGGCGTGGTCAACGTGATCACCGGCCCGGGCCCTGGTGCGGGTGCCGCACTCGTGGCGCATCCCGCGGTCGATAAGATCGCCTTCACGGGCAGCCCGGAGGTTGGACGGACCGTGATGCGGGCGGCGGCGGGTACACTCAAGAAGCTGTCGCTCGAACTGGGTGGCAAGTCGCCGAGCATCTTCTTCGCCGATGCTGATTTCGAATCCGCAGTCGAAGGTGCGCTGTTTGGTGTGTTCCTGAATCAAGGCGAAGTGTGTTCCGCCGGAAGCCGCATTCTCGTGCAGCGTCCGATGTACTCGAGGTTTCTCGAGGCCATGGTCGCCAAGGCCAGAAGCGTCCGCCTCGGACCCGGCCGCGATCCCGAGACGCAAATGGGACCGCTCGTGAGCCAGCAGCACCTCGAACGCGTGCTGGCGTACACCGACGTCGGCAAGCGGGAGGCCAAGCTCGCATTGGGAGGCCGGCGGGCTTCCGGCGGCGTGCTCGATCGCGGCTTCTTCCTCGAACCGACGATCTTCTACGACGTGCCGAGTTCGGCACGCATCGCGCGCGAAGAAATCTTCGGTCCCGTCGCGTGCGTGATCCCGTTCGACGACGAATCAGAGGCGGTGCGCCTGGCCAACGATACGCACTACGGCCTCGCGGCGGCCGTATGGACGCGCGATATCTTTCGCGCCCTTCGAACCGCCCGACGGCTGCGCGCGGGCGTCGTTTGGGTCAACGACACTCAGACGAGCGTGGTCGAAGGTCCGTGGGGCGGATACAAACAGAGTGGCATGGGACGCGAGCTCGGACGCTGGGGAGTCGATGCGTACCTCGAAACCAAGCAGGTGTACATCAACCTGGACGAGCGCAAGTTCAGCCCGTCCTGATCGGTCCATTCACGTGCCGCGCGACCCGGTCGGCGGCAGCGCGGCCAAGGGTAAACGCCTGGGCGAGTCCATGTCCGCCGTATCCTCCGGCCCACAGGACGCCGCCAAGAACAGGATCCTCGATGAGCGCTGGTGCACCGTCGGCCGTTCGCGCCGTCGGCCCCGCCCACACGCGCTCGATGGTAATCTGCTTCAGCCGCGGATGAAGTCCGCGCACTCGCGCGATGAGCCGGTCCCCGGCGGCGGTGAATTGATCGCGCAGCGCACCTGGCGCAGTCGCCGGCGACGGCCACGCGATCAGTTCCCTGCCGAACAGCAGTGAGCCATCGGGCAGGCTCCTCCCCCAGAGCAGGGGCGACTCCCGCGTATAGAACGGTTGACGCAGTCCGATGGCGTCCGCCAGATCCGCTTCGACGGAGGTTTGCAGCACGACCGTGATCGTGCGCTGCTCCCAGGGATCGCCGCCGCGTGGCCATGAGATCGCATCCACGGCCATCACGACCTGTCGCGCGGAGATCCTCGCGACCGGCGTGACCAGACTCGGCCCCCCGGCGTCTGATTCGACCCTTTCGACGTCGATGCCATCGATCACATCGACGCCAGCCCGAAGGGCGGCGCCGAGCATTCCACTCAGAAGCTTCATCGGGTCGAGCACACCTCCCGGCACCTCGTCGGCAATCCGGAGCCGGCCGTGGTCGAGCCATCCGATCTCGGGCGCGTGGACGCAGGCATCGCGCGTCAGTTCGAGACAGCCTGGCCACAGGGCGTCGCAGGCGATGTGCTCCCTGGCGATCCAGTCCCGGAGTACCTCGTCGCAACGATCGAAATCCGGGGCCGGCCCGACGAGGGTCTCTCCGAGAATGATCCCTCCGCTCCGCCCGGTGGCGCCGCCGCCGATTGCCCGATCAACGACCGTGACCTCGACGTGCCGTTCCGCCAGCGCGATCGCCGCCGCGAGCCCCGTCACACCCGCGCCCACAATCACCACCTCGGAGTGCAAAGGCAGGCGCTCCCGGGGCACCACGAGGGGTGCCGCCCATGGTGATTCGCCAAGGGCCGCGAGCGATAGCGAGTCGAGGTTCACGAAGGACGCGTCCCGGCCGCCACCTTCGTCACGACCCGGCGCACCGTTCTCGCCACCCGATCCATCTGGGAATCGGTCAGCGAGGCATATACCGGAATCTGAATGGCCTCGGCAGCCCGGTCGGCCCCAGGTGTCTCGGTTCTGGACCCCTCGAAGAGCGGCAGGCGACTGCAGACGTCGACGTGAAGCGTTTCGATATCGATCCCCCGGCGGATGCAGCGCCGGACCACGTCGTCGCGTGCGGGCGTGTAGGCGCAGTACTGATAGTAGGTGTGCTCCCGGCCTGGCGGAATGCGCGGTGTCTGGATGCCGGGGGTTCCCTTGAGCGCTTCCGTGAGGCGTTCGGCGTGTCGCTTCGTGGCGGCGGTCCAGGCCTCCAGCTGGCCGAGCGCCGCGAGGCCGATCGCCGCCTGCACGTTGCCCATGCGTTCGGTGTAGTTCGCCGGCAACGGATCGAGATCGCGAATCGTCTCCCAGAGATACACGTCGGGATTCGCGCCAAACCAGGACGTGACCCAGAGTATCGGGAACGCCGTGGTCGTAAACACGCCCGGACGCGTGAAGAACACCTGCGCCCGCCCAATCTTGAAACGGTTCGCGATGCGCTGTTCGCCTGGCCAGGACAGCGCGGTCACCTGTTTGCGGACCCGGGCCGCCAGTTCCTCGTTGCGGGTGAACGCCACTCCCCCGCCGTACGCGTTGAGCGGCTTCAGTGTGTGAAGACTGAAAATGGCCCCGTCGCCGAAGGTCCCGACCGGACGGCCCTTGTACTTCGTGCCCACGACATGCGCACAATCCTCGATCACCGCCAGTCGGTGTCGCGAGGCAATTTCCATGATGGCGTCCATGTCGCACGGCAACCCGTACAGGTGCGTCGGCACAACTGCCCGCGTGTTCGGACCGACTGCGCGCGCGAAGGCTTCAGGATCGAGGGTGAAGGTGTCCGGATCGATGTCGGCGAACACCGGCCGCAGTCCAGCCACGCGAACGAGCTCCGGCATGACCCAGAACGTCAGCGCGGGCATCACGACTTCCGAGCCCGGCGGCAGGTCGAGTGCCTTGAGCAAGTGGTAGAACGCCATGCGGCCGTACGAGGTCGCCACCGCCGTACCCCCTCCACACCGGGCCGCGAAGGCGCGCTCGAACTCCTCGATGTGCGGCCCCTGGATGAGTGTCCCGTCGCGCCGGCAGGCCGCGATAATCTCGTCCGTCCGGTCCGCCACGCGGATCCCGTAACGGGAAATCGCCGTCAGCATTCAACCGCCCTCGACATCAACGCGACCTCCTCGCGCGTGTGACGAGCCGAGACACGATCGTCGAGCCGCTGCACCCAGGTGCGGACGCCGTTGCCCCGCGCGCCCAGATAGTTCGCGAGCCACGACGGACGCAGGTAGAACCGCACGTACGCCGCACCCAGCAAGAACCGCAGCTCGCTGCCCGTCAGATTGGGATGCCGGAAGGTCGGCGTGAAGCCGTCGAACTTCTGCCAGTCCTGCTCCTCCACGAGCGGTGCCATCTGCTTCCAGAGCGCGGTAGCCGGATACGGCGTCAGCAGCTTGAACTGCGCGACCGTCGACCCCAGCTCGACCGAGTAGGCAATCGTGGCCGCCACCGACGACCAGTCGTCCTGCAGAAACCCCAGCACGTAGAACGCGCCCGTGACGATACCCCGGCGGCGACAGTGCTCGACCATGGCCGACTGCTGGCGCGGCGGGATCGGACGCCGCGCCACTTTCCGCAGGGTCTCGGGCGAGTCGGTCTCGACCCCGAACGTCATCGCCCGCAGGCCGGCCGCGTGCAGCCGATCGATGAGATCCTCGTCGAGCCGATCGAGCCGGGTCTCGCACTCGAACCGCACGCGGAGTCCGCGGCTGAGGATCTCGTCGCTCAAAGCCAGGCAGCGATCGCGATCCTGCGTGAACAGCGGGTCGCGAAAGATCACGTAGGGACGCGGATACCGGGCGCAGAGGTCCTCAATCTCGTCCACCACGCTGCCGACCGATCGTGTGCGATAGGTGGACAGGATGCGGTGCGGACAGTAGGTGCAGAACTCGGGACAGCTCCGGCTGGCGAGGAGCGGAAACCCGCCGTGCAGGGGACGCACGAAGAGCGGCACGGCGCGGCGTCTCGGCCCGGCCAGCAAGTCCCACCGCGGAAAGGGCAGGCTGTCGAGGTCGTCGAGTTCCTCGCTCGGACGAACGCCGGACAGCTGGTCGCCGCGCATGAGCCGTGTAAACGCTTCCTCAGGCTCACCGCTGATGATGAAGTCGGCGTGATCGGCGAAGAGGTGTGGCAGCTTGGACGCCGTCAGACCGACAAAGCCGACGCGGACACCCCGGTCGCGCATGGCGTCCGCCCACGCGCCTTCATGACGGTAGTCGACGAGCGACGACAGCACGATCGCGACGTCGCCATCGACGGCCTCGTCGCGGGTGAAGACGACCTCGTGCCCGGCGTCGGCGGCAATCGCCGCCAGATACGCCATCTGAATGCTCGGGAGATCCTGAAAGCGCCGTTTGAAGAAAGTGAGAATGCTCGTCACCTTCGAAAATGGCGCGAGGCGTGATCCGTACCCACCGACGACAGTATCTTTACTGACAAAACCATCAAGGCCTGTCAGGTCGGCCAACACAACTCGCATAAGACACCTCGCGTGCAGGCGCCGCACCCCGCGTGCGCGCTCCTGCAGACACATCCTCCGTCCCGGGAGACATTCGCGTCCCCTCCGGGCCGGGCAACTTGAGAGACTCGCGGAAAATCAGACCGGGTGAAGGGGCGGGGCTCGAGACGCCGCGGAGGAACCCAACGTGTCGTCGGCCGGAAGCGACCCGGCCACCTGCAGACGGATCGCCATGAGCGGGACGGCATCGAGAAACACGACGACGGGCAATTCAACGTGCTTGCCGCCGCTCGCCAGCGGCGTCGCCAGATCGGCAGCGTCACCAGGGGACTTGTGGTGCAGTCGCCGTCCCCCCGTCGTCAACATCACCGCGCCGAGCACGCGCCGCACGACGCGAGGGCGCAGGCGAACGAAGTGCCTGGCGAATACCGTGACGCCGCAATTTCTCCAGGCGGACAGCCCCCGGCGCTTCGAGGCGCCGGCAAGATCGGTGAAGCCGTCCCGGTCCACGTCGGCGGCCACGCGCGATGACGGATGCGCCCTCACAGGTACAAGGACAAACCCGCCCGTACGCGAGAACGTGAGCCGGATGTAGGGGTGGGGACCCCCAACCAGCGTGGCGGTGTCCGGCACACCATCGCGATCGAAGTCGGCGCACGTCCTGGCGAATGCGGGTGGCGCCAGCCCCCACAGAAGAAGGAAGCAGGCAACAAGGAACGTGCGCGTGCGGGTGAGGGGCATTGGGGGCGGAGCCACGCCCATCGTATGCGAGCCACGGCCCTCGTTCAACCGTGCTGTAAGCTTCCTGGATGCACGGATTCTGGCGCGCGGCGATCTTGGTGGCCGGCGCGGCCGTTCTCGCGGCCCTTGTGGCGAACGCCGGAGGCGCTGTCGTCGCCCACCTGTTGTGGCAGATTGGCTGGGGATTCATCGCGCTTACGGTTCTGCGAGCCGGTTACGTTGCCCTCCGCGCGGGTGCGCTGTGGCGAACTATGCCGAAAGGCATACTGCCCTTCCGCGAGCTCTGGTGGATCAGACTTTCGAGTGAAGCGGTCGAGATGATCACTCTCACCGGACCCTGGCTGGCCGAGCCGGCAAAAGGCTGGCTGCTCAAACGGCGCGGTCTCTCGACCGCGCAAGCCGTCGGCTTCGTCATGCTCGAGTACTTCCTGTACATCATGGTCACCGCCTGGATGGCGGCCGTCGCGGTATGGATGCTGCTCGATCGCGACACCATACCCGCGGCCTGGCGGATTCCCGCGATCGTCCTGCTCTTCGCGATCGCGGTCATCACGTCGGCATTCGTGTATGCCGCCGTATCCGGCACGGGACTCATCGGGCCGATCGTGCGACGCATTGGAAACGCGACGGCGCGGGGCCGGGGGACGGCGGTCGCCGCGCGCATCGAGCCGGTCGAACGCCAGATCGTCGGGTTCCTCCAGAGCAACCACCGGGATCTTCTGCAGGTGCTCGCGATGCAGGCGGCCGCCCAGCTGTTACTGATGACCGAAGTCTCGATCGTCTTCCGCGCGCTTGGTGCTCACACAACGCTTGTCGATTCGTTCGTGTTCGAGGGCGCCATCAAGTTCATCGACGTCGCCTTCTTCTTCGTTCCCGGACAACTGGGTGCGCACGAGGGCCTCTATAGCGTCGTCGCCGGCGCACTCGGCGTGGCGCCGACTGCGGGACTGACGCTATCGCTGGCGCGAAGGATTCGAGGTGTGCTCGTCGGGCTCACGGCCGTCTTTGCCCGGTTGGATCCTTCACGCCGCGGCACTTCCTTGCATCCCTTTTGACCCGCGTCGAACCTGGAATCGCCGCAGGCGCGCTTCCGCCTGCTGGTCCCTGCGGCAGCCGCCGATAGACCGGCTAATAGCTGCCTTCCGGTGTAGCGGCTTGCAGGTTGAATCATCCCGATGACGTGCTTCGTCACCGCCAACAAAATATCGAACAGGATAGGCGTTGTCCTGACGGCGCTGATGTTCGTACTCGGGTTGCCGTGGAACGCGGGCGCGCAGAGCCCGGTGCAGGCCGCGATCGCCGAGGGGCGATACGGGGAACTCGTTGCGCATTACGGGCCAGACGGCGCCCTGTCCATCGCCAACCGGCTGACAGGCAAGTCCGCGACGGTTCCGTCGCAGGCCGCTCCCGACGGTCGTTCGATCGGCACTCCTGGCTCAACTGGCCGTCAGACGTCTTTTGACGATCTCATCGTCCACCATGCGCGTCTGAACAACGTCCGGCCCGAGCTCATTCGCGCCGTCGTCACCGTGGAGTCCGACTTCAACCCGTCCGCACGGTCGCCGAAGGGCGCGCTCGGCCTGATGCAGTTGATGCCGGCGACGGCACGTCAATTCAACGTGACCAACCCGTTCGATCCGGCGCAGAACATCCGGGGCGGCTCGTCCTACCTGCGCCAACTGCTGGATCGCTACAACAACAACGAGGAGCTGGCACTCGCGGCGTACAACGCGGGACCCGGAGCGGTCGACAAGTACGGTCAGAGCATCCCGCCCTATCGCGAAACGCGGCACTACGTCACCAAAGTGAGCAAGGTCGCCGGCGGATCTGAGGTCTTCCGGAAGGCCGGAACCAGATTCTACAGGCTGGTGGAAATCGTCGACGGCCGCGAGATCATCACCTACACGACGACCAAGCCCAGGTAGTCCCTACTCAGTCCATTCGATCGACGTCACATCAAGCCGTTCGTAGGCGGGTCCAAGCGCCTCGGTGACGAGCAGCACTTCCACGCCGATCACCGAGGCACACAGCGCGGCGGCCGGCACGAGCGCAACCGGGCCGATGAACCGGCTGAACGCGAACCAGACGATGAAGCCGGCCAGAGCACCCGGCGCCGCGGCCAGGGCGACCGTCAGTAGCGTCCCCCCGACGACGATCAGCCGCTGACCGACGGCGTCGACGCCCCGCGCGCGCCACGCGCCAAAGGAGATCCAGGCGGGAAACAGTAACGCGACCGCATTGTGAATGGCGAGTTGCGCCGCGATGAGTGCAGGCGCCACGAGGCACACAGCCGCTGCCGTTGAGATTCGCAGAACGAAGCTGGCACTCGAGACGACGGCCGTCGACAGGTACAAGGCCATTCCCGTCATGCCCCACACGATGGCCGTCAGCAGCGTCGCCGGCCAGAGCATCTCGCCACGAACGAGGGCCGCGGCCCGCACCGGCCAGGTCTTCAGGACTTCAAGGTGCTGCAGATCCTGCCGCAGATCGACGCGCAGGACGAGCGGGCCGAGGAGGGTGCTCATTGTCGCGACAATCATCGCAAACACGCCCAGCGATCCGGCGAGCCCGCGGCTCGACATCGAGACCACGGCTCCCACCCACACGACGAAGATGACGATGCGCACCAAGACGCGGACACTCACGACTCGGAACGTCTGCATGGCACCCTTCCACGCAAAGGCCAATTCGGCCCGGCCGATGGGCGCGAGCGTCCAGCCCACGTTCCGCGCGCGATACGCTGTTTGCCGCCGCCGCGCTTGATCCTGTTGCTGGTCCTTCTGATTGTCGGCCACGTCTCTCGTGATGTCTTCAAACGCGTCGTCATTGAACAACACCCACGCCGTGACCGCCGACAGCACCGCCACAGCGCCAGGGAGGGCGAGCACGAACTGTGTCCAATCCGGCGCAAACGCGGGGCCGATAAGGGCGACGAATGGCCAGAGCGCCACGTACGGCAGGCCGTGGGCTGTGGCCGACGCGACACGGACCAGCGCGTCGTTCGTGTCGACGACGGGCGCGGCGAGCAACACCCGTCCGATGTTGATCGCAACGAGAACCAGCGCGCCCAGAACAAGCATCAGCGGCAGGCGCGCCAGCTGTCGCTTGCGCGGCTCGCGCGACGTCAGGCGCGCGCGTGCCAGCGCGATACCTGAGAAGTAGGCCCTCGCGGTAAACAGCAGCATCCAGAGCGTGATCGCAAAGCGGACGCGCGTCGGGCTCGATCCGAACGGCACCAGCACAGCGAACACGAGCGGACCGAACAACATGCCGAGCTGGGACCGCAGCATGCGGTGCACGATCAGCGTGCGCCTCGACACCGGCGCCGGAAACAGAAACTGCACTTCCGGACGGGTGAAGTCGAGTAACGTGCCGGTTCCCGGAAACAGCCAGCTTCCGGCCGCGAGGACGAGCACGCCGATCCCGGCGAGAAGCGGCCCGGCGGCGCTGAGCGCCGGCAGGAATTCCGTCAGCGAGGGAGCCGGCAGCCCCGATCGCGTCCGCCGCGGCAGGCCGCGCCGGCGGACCTGCCCGCCGACGACAAAGTAGAAGTAGGCGGCGCCGGCGACGAGCGCCGTGAAATAACGCGGCTCGCGGACGCGCTTCAGCCAGCGACGCGTGCGGTTCCTCAGGCTGCAGACGATGATGTAGAGGCTGGCGCCGATCATGATCAGCGCGCGTCACCGGCCGCGTCGTGGCCGGTGACGTGCAGAAAGATCTGCTCGAGGCTGGATCCCGCCGTCGCGAGATCGGCGCGCGACGCGAGTTGGGCAACGGTCCCGTCGGCGATCTTCTTTCCGCGGTCCATGATGATGACGCGCGTGCAGACTTCTTCCACCAGATGCAGGAGGTGCGACGACAGCAGGATCGCCGCGCCGCTTCTGGCGCGCGCTACGATCGTGGTCCTCATACGCTTGATACCGACCGGATCCAATCCGGTCAGCGGCTCGTCGAAGAGCAGGGTCGTTGCGTCGCGGACGAGCCCGCACGCAATGACAACCTTCTGCCGCATGCCACGCGACAGCTCACCCGGCAGCGCCCCTTCCTTGCCCGTCAGCTCGAGCTCAGTGAGCAGCTCGGTGGCCCGCCGGTCGATATCCTGGACACCGTAGAGGCGTCCGATCAGCCGAAGATGCTCCGTCACGGTCAGGTACTCGAAGAGATGCGGTTCGTCGGGCATGAACGCCAACCGGCGCTTGGCGTCGAGCGGCGCCCCCCCGATGTCGTGTCCGTCGATAGAGACCCGGCCGGAGGTCGGTTTGAGGATGCCCGCCAGCGCGCGAAGGGTCGTCGTCTTGCCGGCCCCGTTGGGACCGATGAGGCCCACGATTTCGCCCGACCCGACTTCGAAGGACAGATCGTCAACCGCGGTGAAGGCACCGTAAGCACGCCGCAGGTGCTCGATGGACAGGGCCATGCGTTGTCTCCTTGGTCCGGGATCAGGCCGTTGCTGTGCTAGAATCAGGGGTTCCGGAGGTAATCGATCACGTGGCTTCGCATGCATCCGCGCTGAAGGCGCACCGTCAGAGTCTCAAGAACCGCGAAAAGAACCGCCAGTTCCGCTCCAAGTTGCGGAACGCCTTGAAAGGCATCCGCACCGCCATCGACGGCAAGGATCCGGCCGGCGCCAAGAGTGCGCTGAAGGATACCATCTCGCTCATCGACAAAATGACGAGCAAGGGTGTCATTCACCGGAATGCCGCCAGCCGCTACAAGTCGCGTCTGACGACAAGGCTGGCGGGTAAAGCCAAAGCCGCGTAGGCCCGCGGACCGCACAATTCCACGACCAGGCGTTCGAGCAGCACCCGAGGTTCTCCCGCCGATCGCTTCAGGTCGAGATCGGTCCGGAACAGCGCCTCAACCGCAGCCCGCAACCCCGACGGCTTGAGCACGGGAAATTTCGTGCGAACCAGCCATCCGAGCTGACCAAGGACCTTTTCCGGCGCGGCGCCCGCATCGAGCATCAGGGCGAGCTGCCGCAGCGCACGGGCGCCATCACCGACCTCGATGGCATTGGTCATCGCCCAATCGTCCTGCAAAGCCGCCGGTCCCGCCACTTCCCGCACATCGTCGCGCGAGATGGCCTTCTGACCCAGGGCGTAGAGGAGCAGTCGATCAACGTCGTTGCGCAGCCGCTTCGCGTCGGTGCCGCACCGCTCCGCGAGCAACCGCGCGCCCGCAACCTCGATCTCCATTCCCGCCGCCGAGACGCGCGTTCTGATCCAGCGTTCAGCGTCGTCCGCGTCCTCGATGTGCCCACATTCGACGAGCGTCGCCTGTCTCGACAGCAGCTTGTACGTCCGGCTGCGCTTGTCGACCGCACCCGCCACCAGTACCAGCACGGTCTTCGCGTCCGGCTTTCTCAGCAGCGCCTCGAAGTCGTCGAGCGCACGCGTCGCCGCGTCGCTCTCACGCTTGGGAACCAGCAGGCCTTCGGCTCGGAACACCACGACCACGCGCCTCGGACACATCATCGGCAGCGTTCGGGCGGCGTTGATGACGGACGCCACGGCCGCCGCAAATTTCTCCCCGGATGCGAGATCGCCGACGTGAATGCGCTCCACGTTGAACGGACGAACATCCTCCTCCACGAGCTTCTCGAATTCGTGCGCGAGCGCCGCCGTCTCGATGTCGTCTTCTCCCTGGAGGAGATAGATCGGATCGGGCGTGCCGGCCTGGATCTGCTTGCGGACCGCGGCGGGGGTTAGTACAGGCATCTCGTCATCACGAAGGCACGAAGAACACGAAAGCAGACGCTCGGCACAATTAGAACGCCTCGAGAATCGATGTGACGATCGTCTTGGCGAAGTCGGTGGTCATGCGATCAAACGCGTTGGCGTCCTGACCAAAGAACGTCGCTGGGTCGAGCCCCGTCGTCCCCGTCGGCACCTCGAAGTCCTGACTGAACAGCAGCCCCGGGTTCTGCCACAGCACTTTGTTATCGCGCTGGTCTCGCAATTCAACACGAATCGTCATCCGCAACGTGTACCGGCTGGCCAGCTGCTGAGCCCCGTAGCTGGCCGGCGTCGACGTCACCGACAGCACTTCAGCGGTGAGGACCGCGTCCACGCTGGCCGTATCGGGCATGATTTTGTATTTGCCGCGGCCAATGAACTCCGAGCGGACCTTCTGCGTCAACTGCGTCTCGAGGTTGAACACGGACGTCCGGTTGACGAAGGGCGGAATGCCAATCGTCTGGATGTAGGCAGGCAGGAAGGATCCGCGGCCCGCGAGGGTATAGCCACATCCGCCGCTGAATTCACCACAGAGGACACCAACGACACAGAGAGAAAGTCCAATTCTCGATCTCACAATCTGCAGCATCAGGTCTGACCCTTGGTGTCCTTCGTGTCCTTTGTGGCGAGCCGCGCAGCTATCCGATCACCACACTGACGAGCGGCCCCTTCGCGACGACCACCTTGCGAATCGTCTTGCCATCGGTATACGCACGTACGGCCGCATCCGCCAGCGCGCGCTCGCGCAGCACATCGTCCGTCAATCCGGCCGGGACGGTCAGACGCGCGCGGACCTTGCCGTTGATCTGCACGGGCACCTCGACTTCGTCCGCTTTTGCCACTTCGGCATCGAAGCCTGGCCATGCGGCCCGCGCAAGCCCGCCCGAGTGTCCCAGCCTGTGCCACAGTTCCTCGGCGGTGTGCGGCGCGAACGGGGAAATCATGAGCAGCAGCGCATCAATACTCTCGCGCAGCACACCAATCGTCTGGGCACACTCGACGCGTCCCGCCGGCGGCTCGCCGCGCGCGGGACCGCCGAGCCTTGTCGTCTCGCTGAACGCGTACAGCTCGTTGACCAGTTCCATGAGCGACGACACGGCGGTATTGAGATGCATCCGCTCTTCGATGTCGATCGTGACCCGCCGTATGGTCTCGTGCGTCTTCCGGCGCAGTGCGCGCTCCGCAGCCGTGCAGTCGTCGCCGCACGCCGGCATGCCGTCGCCGCCGATCGTCTCGGCCCAGTGGTCAACGAGCCGCCAGACCCGCAGCAGAAAGCGAAAGCTGCCCTCGAGGCCCGCGTCGCTCCACTCCACTTCCTTTTCCGGCGGCGCGACAAACGCCATGTACAACCGCAGCGCATCGGCGCCGTACTTGGCCAGCATGTCGTCGGGATCGACGACGTTGCCTTTGGACTTCGACATGACGGCGCCGTTCTTGAGCACCATGCCCTGCGTCAGCAGGCGCTTGAACGGCTCGTCGAAACTCAGGAGACCCACGTCGCGCAGGACCCGCGTGAAGAAACGCGAATACAACAGGTGCAGAATCGCGTGCTCGATGCCACCGACATAAAAGTCCACCGGCATCCAGTGCACGGCTTTGTCGGCCGAGAACGGCAGATCGGTGTTCCTCGGATCGCAGAAACGCAGGAAGTACCACGAAGAATCGACAAAGGTGTCCATGGTGTCGGTTTCCCGCCTCGCGGGGCTCCCGCACTTCGGACACGTCACATTGACGAACTCGGCCACATGGGCCAGCGGTGAGTCGCCCCGCCCGGTGAAGTTCTGCACGGTCGGCAGCTCGACCGGCAGTTGTGCGTACGGCACCGCCACGACGCCGTCCTTCTCACAGTGGATGATGGGAATCGGCGTGCCCCAGTAGCGCTGGCGGGAAATCCCCCAGTCCTTCAATCGGAACTGGACCTCGCCTCTGCCGATGCCCTTCTTCTCCGCGTCGACAATCATGCGGCTCTTGACGGCCGGCGACTCCGCACCGGTATATTCGCCGGAATTCACGAGCCGGCCGTACGCAGCCGACGCCTCGCCCATCTCGTCTGGCGCCGGCAGCTCCGTGCCCGACTGGACGACGTAAGCGATCGGCAGTTTGTATTTCTTCGCGAACTCGAAATCGCGCTGGTCATGGGCCGGCACGGCCATGATCGCGCCGGTGCCGTACTCAGCCAGCACGAAGTTCGCGATCCAGACCGGCACGTCCGTGCCTGTGAACGGATTGATGGCCTTGCGGCCGGTGTCGAACCCTTCCTTGTCGATCTCGCCGGTGAGGCGCGCCTGCCGATCCAGCGCGCGAAACTTCGCCACGCGGTCGCGGAACGACGCCGGATCGTCGCTCTCGGCCGCAAAGCGATCGACCAACTGATGTTCAGGAGCGAGGAGCACAAACGTCGCGCCGTAGATCGTGTCGATGCGCGTCGTGAAAATATCTATGGCCGAATCCATTTCGATGCTCTGGTCCGGCTGAAGCCGGACCCCACGACCGCTGGCGCCGGCGCCGGCGATCGGGAACTTGAGCCGGGCGCCCTCTGAGCGTCCGATCCAGTTTCTTTGCATGACGACGACCTTCTCGGGCCAGGCAGAGAGCGTGTCGAGCCCCTGCAGCAACTCGTCGGCGTAGGCCGTAATGCGGAAGAACCATTGCTCGAGATCGCGCGTGATGACCGCCGTGCCGCAACGCCAGCACGCCCCGTCGACGACCTGCTCATTGGCCAGCACGGTCTGGCAGCTCGGACACCAGTTGACGGTCGACCGCTTGCGGTATGCCAGGCCGCGCTCGAACATCTTCAGGAAAATCCACTGATTGAACTTGTAGTAGTCCGGCAGGCACGTGGCGATTTCCCGCCCCCATGCGTAACTGATGCCCAGCCGCTGCAACTGTCCTTTCATGTAGGTAATGTTGTCGAGTGTCGACTGTTCCGGGTGTGTACCGGTCTTGATGGCGGCGTTCTCCGCCGGCAACCCGAACGCGTCCCAGCCAAACGGATGCAGCACGTTATAGCCGCGTAGTCGCTTGGTCCGCGCCATCACGTCGCCGAGGGTGTAGTTGCGGACGTGCCCCATGTGTGCGTGTCCAGAGGGGTACGCGAACATGTCGAGGCAGTAGTATTTCGGACGCGTCGTGTCCTCCTCCACCTCGAAGGCGTGCGATGACGCCCAGGCCTGCTGCCACTTCCTATCGAGCTGCTGCGGTTTGTATTCGGCCATGGAAAGGTCTGTATTGTACCTTCCCGATGAGATAGCACTACAATCAAAGGCTTCCGAAAGGGGTGTCTGTGACGGCGACGACAGCGGTGGACGCGAAATACCACACATCGGGAATCGTGCCGCTCACGCGGCCGCAACTCGTCGGCACGCTCACCGGATTGCTGCTCGCGGCGCTCCTGGCCGCCATCGATCAAACCATTGTAGGCACGGCCGAGCCGCGCATCATCGCGCAGTTGTCGGGATTCGATCGCTATCCTTGGGTCGCCACCGCCTACCTGCTGACATCAACGGTGTCCGTGCCGATCTTCGCCAGTCTGTCCGACATCCATGGACGGAAACCCTTCTTTCTGCTCGGCGCGACGCTTTTCGTGTTGACGTCCGCGCTCTGTGGCGCGGCCGGCACGCTGACGTTTCTGCCACTCGACGGCATGGGCCAGTTGATCCTGTTTCGAGGCCTCCAGGGGATCGGCGCGGGCATGGTCATGGGACTGCTCTTCACCATCGTCGGCGACATCTTCTCGCCGGCCGAGCGCGGCCGCTATCAGGGGCTGTTTGCGGCCATGTGGGGCCTGGCGTCGATTTTCGGGCCAACGCTCGGCGGCTGGCTCACCGACTCCTGGTCGTGGCGCGCCTGTTTCTGGGTCAATCTGCCGGTCGGGGCCGTGGCGATTGCCGCGATCTACTTTGAGTTTCCGTACATGAAGCCCCGCGGATCCACGCGGCGGCTGGACTGGGCCGGGTTCGCGACGCTCATCGGCACGGTCGTGCCGCTCCTCCTCGCCCTGACGTGGGCCACGCGGTACGGCTGGACCTCGACGCGCGTCGAGTCGCTGCTTGGATTGTCGGCGCTGATGCTGGCCGCGTTCCTCTATGCGGAGACCAGGGCGGCGGAGCCCGTCATCCCGCTCGTGCTCTTCCGGAACCCCATCATCAGCATCTGCTCGGCCTGCTCCTTCGTCCTCGGCATGGGCATGTTCGGCGTCATCATCTACCTGCCGCTGTACATGCAGGGCGTCCTCGGCGTGTCGGCGACACAATCCGGGAGTCTCCTCACGCCGCTCATGATGGGCGCGGTGGTCGGCAGCATCTCGGGCGGCCAGGCCGTGTCGAGGACCGGCAGATACAAGGGCGTCGCGGTTCTCGGCTCAATCCTGGTGGCCACGGGCATGATCCTCTTTGCGCGCATGGGGGCCAATACGCCGCGGATCTATGTGGTGTACGGCATGATCATCGCGGGGCTGGGGATGGGTCTCTTACAGCCCGTCTACACGCTCGCCGTGCAGAATGTCGCGCCACGGCGGCAGATGGGCGCCGCCACGTCGTCCACCATCTTCTTTCGATCGATTGGCAGCACCGTCGGCGTCGCGGCATTCGGTTCGATCATGCTCACGCGGTACCACAACGACTTCGTGCGCGCGATCCCGGCGAACGTCCCGGAGAGCACGCTGCCGTATTTCTCGAATCCGCTCATGATGGTTCAAATGCGGCCACAACTGGAAGCAGCCTTCGGGCGCCAACCCGGTGGCCTCGCGCTGCTACAGACGCTCTTCGCGAACGTGCGCTCGTCGCTCGAGAACGGCCTGCACCTGATCTTCATCAGCAGCGCGGTCATCATGGTCCTCGCCGTCGTGCTGCATCTTCTGTTGCGAAGCGAGCCATTGCGCACACGCGTGGTGGAGCCGGAACTGGCGGCGCATTAGGAGAATGGGTCGACTCCCGACCCATTTTTCGCCGCAAGGACTTTGCCGCGGACTGCTAGGCGAGCTTGGCGTCCAACGTGATCGTGGTGTTGAGCACCTTGGAAATGGGACATCCGCTCTTGGCCGCCTCGACGGCCTTCTGGAACGCGGCCTTGTCGGCGTTCGGGATTTTCACCGTCGTCTGCAGATGACTCGAGGTGACCGCGAATCCTCCGCCCACCTGATCCAGGCTCACAGTGGCCGTCGTCTCGATGCTCTCGGCCTTCATCCCCGCGTCTCCCAAGATCATCGACAGCGCCATCGAAAAACAGGCGGCGTGCGCGGCGGCAACAAGCTCTTCAGGGTTCGTGCCTTTCTCATTCTCGAAGCGCTTGCTGAAGTTATAGGGCACGCTGGACAGGACGCCGCTCTCCGTCGACACGGTGCCCTTCCCATCCTTCAGTCCACCTTTCCACACCGCACTCGCGCTACGTTTCACACCCACTGATCCTCCTCTCAAGCCCTCACGACGTGCCGCCGATGAGGTCAGACCGGGGTCTGCCCCCGGCCCCCGGTCTCCGGTTACGATGCCGCTGATGGCTGGTTGGCCGGCTGGCTGCCGGCGTGCACCCCCGCGGCGACAGGCGCCGCCGGCGTGGGACGGGTCGGGTGACCCGCCGATGTTGGGGAGGCGCTCCCGCCCTTTACCCGCTCTCTCATCAGTTCCTCGGCGCGCGCGAACAGTTCCTCCCTGGAGATCATGCCGGCGTCGACGTCGGCCATGATCGAGCGCTGCGCCTTGTATTCCTTGTTGACGATGCCGGCCTTGCTCTGGAGCATCCGCCAGGCTTTGCGACGCTCGACGCAGAACAGCACGAGTTGCCGCGAGAGCGACCGGTACTCGACGTCTCCGTTACTGCCCTGCACCTTGATGTAGACGCCGAAATCGGGCACATAGGAGCGGTGCTCAGGAACCAGGTAACGGCGGTAGACCACATCCTGCTGGCTGATACGCACCAGCATGTTCTCGAGTGGGACGAGCTTGGCCGCATCGTCCTTCCGAATCTTCTTCAAGTG